>DASTEU010000442.1:0-24791 GCA_035709325.1 Candidatus Limnocylindrales bacterium
CGCCCGGCCCGAGGTCCTCGACCCCGACGACCCCGCCGAGCGGATGCCGTTCATCGTCCTGATCGTCGACGAGCTCGCCGACCTGATCATGCGCGAGGGCCGGAAGGTCGAGGACCCGATCGTCAAGATCGCCCAGAAGGCCCGCGCGGTCGGGATCCACCTCGTCCTCGCGACCCAGCGGCCGTCGGTCAACGTCGTCACCGGCCTGATCAAGGCGAACGTCCCGTCGCGGATCGCCTTCGCGATGGCCTCGATGATCGACTCGCGGACCGTTCTCGACGCGCCCGGCGCGGAGGACCTCATCGGCCGCGGCGACATGCTCTACCAGCCGGTCGATCTGCCGCGCCCCGTCCGGATGCAGGGCGTCTTCGTGAGCGACCACGAGGTCGCGGCGGTGACCCGCCACTGGCTCGACCAGACCGGCGGCCGGACCTTCTACGACGAGGAGATCCTCGCCTTCGCCGAGGCCGAGGACGGCGGCGGCCCCGACGGCGGCCAGTTCGGCTGGCTCCGCAGGTACGAGGTCGACGACATGACGATCCCGGCGGCCGAGCTCATCACGACCGCCCAGCGGGCGAGCACCTCGATGCTCCAGACGAAGCTGAAGCTCGGCTTCGCCCGGGCCAGCCGGGTGATGGACGAGCTCGAGCGCTACGGGATCATCGGGCCGCAGGATCCGCGCAACCCGGCGACGCCGCGCCAGATCTACGGACCGGACAACTGGCTCCGCTCGACCGACGACGGCGACGGGCCGGACGAGTGAGCCTGCTCGTCGCCGCCGATCGGGTGGTTCCGGTGGGCTTCGCCGGGGCGGTATGCTGTGCGTTGACGGGGCTGGCTGGCGCGGGCGGGGTCGCCGGCGGCGAGGATCAGAATCGATGACGACACGCGACGAGGCACGACGAGCGACCGGCGAGCTCCGGTCGGACGGCAGCCGCGCCGATGCGGCGCGGCCGTCCGACAGTCAGCGCGCGCCCGGAACCGAGGCCGCTCCATCGCTGCCGGAGCGCCTCTATGCCGCCCGCGAGCGGAAGGGCGTCGACCTGTACCGGGCGGAGCGCGACACCAAGATCCGGGCCCGCTACCTCGCGGCGCTCGAACGGGGCGACTACCGCGAGCTGCCGGGCGCCGTCTACACGAAGGGTTTCCTGCGCAACTACGCCCTGTATCTCGGCCTGGATCCCGACGACATCCTCGGCCAGTGGCGGCGCGAGCGCGGCGATATGGGACCGGTCCAGCCGGTCATCGCCGTTCCCCGGCCCCTCGCCGCGCCGCGGCGCGGGCTGACGTTCTCGCCGGGCGTTCTCGTGGCGGCCCTCGTGACGGTCGTCGTGCTTCTCGTCGCGGGGTACCTCGCGATCCAGGTGATGCGCTTCGCCAAGCCGCCGACGCTCGCCGTCACCGACCCGAAGGTGGCCACGTTGTCGGTCGCCGAATCCCGGACGGAGTACACCCTCCGGGGCACGACGATCCCCGGCGGGACCGTGACGATCGAGGCCGCGGGGGCAACCCACCAGACCGAGGCCGACTCGACCGGCAGGTGGAGCTACGAGGTGGAGCTCCGCCGCGGCAAGAACCAGTTCGAGATCGATGCGGTCGACCCCGAGACGGGCAAACACGCCGAACGGACGGCCCAGGTCGTCATCACGGTGCCGTTTGCCGAGATCGAGGTGCCGACGCTCACGGTCGACCAGCCGTCGGAGGGGACGACGTTCGAGAACGGCGCCATCCCGGTCCGAGGGAAGGCGACGAACGCCACGAGCGTCAGCGTGTCGGCCCGCTTCGAAGGCCCGGTCGAGGGCGCACCGGTCGTCTCGGGCGGCAGCTCGCCGCCGGAGCCGACGCCCCTGACGGTCGAGGTCGCCGAGGATGGCACGTTCTCGACGCCGATCCAGCTCACGACCGGTCGCTGGTCGATCGTCGTCACCGCCTCGGGCGCGAACGGCAAGACGACCACGCTGACCCGGCAGGTCGCCGTCGCGTACAAGGGCGTCAACCTCGTCGTCGACGTGCGGGGCGGGAACGCCTGGATCAAGGTATGGGTCGACGGCAAGGTCGCCTCGCCGCCGGGTGGCGCCGGTGACACGCTCCGGTCCGGCGAGACCCTCACCTTCACCGGCGAGCGCTCGATCGAGGTCCGGACCGGCTCGTCCGGCGTGACCTACTTCACCCTCAACGGCCAGTCCCTCGGCGCCCTGGGGAGGAGCGGCATCCCCGAGACCTGGCTCTTCCAGCCCCCGGACCCCCCGACGAAGACCTCGCGCACGTAGCGTGGCCGGCGATCCGCTCGTCGGGCTCGCCGAGCGCCTCCAGGGGCTCTGCCTCGGGCGAGGTGCGTCGGTGGCCGTTGCCGAGTCCTGCACCGGCGGCCTCGTCGCCGACGCGATCACCGACGTGGCCGGCTCCAGCGGCTACTTCCTCGGCGGCGTCGTCTCGTACTCGAACGAGGCGAAGGAGCGCCTGCTCGACGTCCCCGCGGCGGCTCTCGCGGCCCACGGCGCGGTGAGCGCCCAGGTGGCGCGCGCGATGGCCGAGGGCGTCCGGGTCCGGTTCGCCGCCGCCGTCGGCGCGGCGGTGACCGGCATCGCCGGCCCCGACGGCGGCACCGCGGCGAAGCCGGTCGGCCTCACGTACGTCGCGGTGGCCGACGCGACGGGCGTCGAGGTTCGCCGTCACCAGTGGTCCGGCGATCGCGCCGCGAACAAGCAGGCGAGCGCGCAAGCGCTCCTGGAGCTGCTCGTCGAGCGCGTCGAGGCCGCGGACGGGCGCGGCGACGCGTCCGCCCCCCGGTGACAGGAGGTCCGGACCCGGGGCAAAGCGGGATCGGGGCCGGGCTCGCGGCGGCCCGCGAGGCACGACCGATCAGGCGCGGCGAACGGATCCACCTGGTCGGGGCGGCCGGAGCCGGCGCCAGCGCCGCCGCCCTCCTGGCGCACGCCGCCGGCGCGCTCGTCGACGGCTGCGACTCCGGCGGCCCGTCGCAGTACACACCGGCGCTCGCGGAGGCCGGGATCGAGATCGCCTGGCAGCACGACGCGGCCCACGTGACGCGAGCGCCCGCGCCGGACCGCCTGGCCGTCACGAAGGCGCTGACCGCGATCGCCGCGGACCATCCCGAGCTGCGGGCGGCGCGCACCGCCGGGATCCCGATCGAGGCCTGGCAGCAGGTCGTCGCCGACGCCGCCGCCGGCCGCCGCCTCGTCGCGGTCGCCGGGACCCACGGCAAGAGCACGTCGGCCGGCTGGCTCGTCCACGTCCTCGTGGCGGCCGGCGCCGACCCATCGGCGTTCGTCGGGGCGCTCCTGCCGCCCGCCGACACCGGTGGCGGACCGGCGACCGCCCGGCTCGGGACCGGCGAGGACTTCGTCGTCGAGGCCGACGAATACGCCGGCAACTTCGATCCCTACCACCCGTCGATCGCGGTCGTCACCTCGGCGGAGTGGGACCATCCCGACGTGTTCGCCGACCGAGCGGCAGTCGTCGCCGTGTTCGACACGTGGCTCCGGAGCGCCCGGCCGGGCCCCGAGGGCACGCCGCCGACGCTCGTCGCGAACGTCGCCGACCCGGGTGTGGCGGAGCTGGTGGCGGGTCTTCGCGACTGGCCGGGGCATCTCGTGGCAGCCGCGCTCGTCGAGTCCGGGTACGTCGCGACCGAAGCCGAGCGACCGTCCGAGAGCGCCCGGGCTGGTGGGGACGGCTACGCCACGGCGCTCGGCGCCGCGACGCCGCTCTTCGGCCGGGTCGTCGCCACGAGCCCCGACACGACGACCCTCGAGATCCTGGGCCTCGACGCAGGCGGGCCGCCCCGCCGCGTCGAACTGCCGACGGCCGGTCGCCACAACGCGGCCAACGCCCTCGGTGTCGCGGGAGCGGCCGCGGCCGCCGGGATCGCGCCGGACGCGGTCATCGACGGCCTCGCGAGCTTCCAGGGTGTCGGCCGCCGCCTCGAGCGCAAGGGGGAGGTGCGGGGCGTCGTCGTCTACGACGACTACGGCCACCATCCGACGGCGATCCGGGCGACGATCGCGGCCGTCCGTCAGCGCGAGCCCGGGCGGCCGGTCTGGGCGGTGTACGAGCCGTTGACGTACCATCGGACGGCCGCCCTCATCGACGACTTCGCCGCGGCCCTGGCCGAGGCGGATTCGGTCGCGATTGCCGACATCTGGGCAGGCCGCGACCGCGACACGACGATCGCCTCGGCGGCCGGCCTCGCGGAGGCGGTCGCGGGCAGGCGGCCCGGTCTGGTCGCCGCCGCGCCCGGCTCGGTCGAGGCCACGGCCGCCTGGCTCGCCGGCATGGTCCGCGCGGGCGACGCGGTCCTCGTGATGGGCGGCGGCCGGAGCTACCGGATCGGCGAGCTGTTGCTGGAGGCGCTGAACGAGCGATGAGCTTCGACTACGCGGCCGCGGGCGACCTCCTCGAGCGGTACGGCCGCGCCTGGGAGGCATTCGACGGCGACGCGTGGGTCGAGCTCTTCACTCACGACGTCGAGTACCACGCCGACCCCTTCGAGGAGCCGCTGATCGGGCGGAACGCGGTCCGGGCATACTTGCGCGACGCGGCGAGCCGACAGGGCGAGGTCGACTTCACCGTCGAGCGCCACTGGTTCGTCGACCCGACGGTCCTTGCCGCCTGGCATGCCGCCTACCTTCGGCAGGCCGATCGGGCTCGCGTCCGGTTGATCGGGTTCATGACGCTCGAGATGCGCGACGGCCGGATCGCCCGGCTGCGCGAGTGGTATCACCGGCGCGAGACGCCGGCAGGCTAGAAGGCAGGACAGGACCGCGATGGCAGGAGACGTGTCGTTCGACGTCGTCAGCGATTTCGACGAACAGGAGCTGCGGAACGCGCTCGACCAGGTTCGGCGCGAGGTTCAGCAACGCTACGACTTCAAGGGGGTGACGGTCGACCTTACCCAGGCCAAAACTGAACTCGTCCTGGTGACCGACGACGAGCATCGGGCGGCCGCGGTCAAGGACCTCATCGAGTCGAAGGCGATCCGTCGCGGCCTGTCGCTCAAGGTCTTCGACTGGGGCAAGGTCGAGCCGGCCGGCGGCAACAAGGTCCGCCAGGTGATCGGCCTCAAACGGGGGCTGCCCGACGAGCTCGCCCGGCGCCTGGTCAAGCTGATCCGCGACGAGTCCCCGAAGGTGAAGGCGCAGATCCAGGGCGAGGCGATCCGCGTCTCGGGCAAGAGCAAGGACGAGCTGCAGAAGGTGATCGCCCGGCTGCGGGAGCTCGATGAGGCGGTTCCCCTCCAGTTCGAGAACTACCGGTAACGCCATGATGCCCGGATCCCGGGTCGCCCGGATCGCGATGCTCGTCATTGCCGCCGTCGTGGTGCTCGGCCTCATCCTCTCGACGCTCGCCGCGCCGGTGGCCTACTGACCCCGATGACGACCGAACGTACGCCGGAGTCCACGACCGAGGAGCCGGCCGCGACGCCCGGGGCGCCCGAACCAACGTCGGCCGAGCCGGCTGCAGTGCCCGAACGAACGTCGGCCGAGCCGGCCGCACTGCCCGAACCGGAGTCGGCGGAGCCGGCACCCGAACCGGCGTCGGTGCCGGAGCCGGCGGAGCCGGCCGCCGAACATGAACCGGAGCCCGAGCCCGCCACAGCGCCGCCCGAACCGGGGCCCGAGCCGGCCGCTGCGCCGCCCGAGCCGGTCGACGAACCCCAGCCCGCCGCGCTCGTCACCGTCGGCCGTTTCATCGCCGACGCCCTGCGTTCGGTCGGCGTGCGCTACGCCTTCACGGTGCCCGGCGAGAGCTTCCTCGGTCTCCTCGAGGGCCTCGACGGGGCCGGAATCCGGATCGTCGCCGCCCGCCACGAGGGCGCCGCGGCCTTCATGGCCGAGGCCCACGGCCAGCTGACCAGCCGGCCCGCCGCCTGCGTCGCGACTCGGGCCGTCGGGGCCGCGAACCTGGCCGTCGGAATCCACACCGCCCGCCAGGACTCGACCCCGATGTTCGCCCTCGTCGGGCAGGTCGAACGCCGGTTCCTCGGCCGCGAGGCGTTCCAGGAGATCGACCAGAAGACCACGATCGGCGGCCTCGCCGCCCACGCCGTCGAGATCCGGACGCCGGGCGACGTGCCGGCGGCGGTCGGCGCGGCCGTGCGCGCCGCACTCGCGGGTCGGCCCGGCCCGGCGCTCATCTCCGTGCCGGAGGACCTGCTCGACGAGGAGATGCCGGCAGATCTCGGCCCCGACACGACCCGGCCGGTCCCGGCTCGGGCCGAGCCCGACGAGATCCGGGCCGTGCTCCAGCTTCTCGCCTCGGCCGAGCGGCCGGTGATCCTCGCCGGCGCCGGCGTCCTCCGCGCCCGGACCTCGACGGACCTCGTCCGCCTTGCCGAGCTCCTCGACGTGCCGATCGTCGCCGCGTGGCGCCGGGGCGACGTCGTTTCGAACGATCATCCGCTCTTCCTCGGCATGGCCGGATACGGCAGTCCATCGGTGGTTCGCGAACGGCTCGAGCGGGCCGACGCCATCGCGGTTCTCGGCTGCCGGCTCTCGGAGATCACGAGCTTCGGCTACGCGATCCCGACGGCAGACCAGCACTGGGCTCACATCGACGTCGAGCCGCGCGCCGACGGCGGGGACCTGGCCTCACCGACGATCCGGGTCCGGGCGGACGCCCGGTCGTTCCTCCGGGCCGCCATCCAGCGCATCCTGGCAGGGGTCCTGGACGCCGCCCTGGTCGATGCACGGCGGGCGGCCAACGCCGCCGACCGGGCGGCCTGGGAGGCGGCCACGGCCGTCCCGGAGGCACGCGCCTGGCCGGGGCCGGGCGTCGACCCGGCGAGAACGATGGCGACGCTCCGGCGGGTCCTGCCCGACGACGCGATCATCACGACCGACGCCGGCAACTTCGGCCTGTGGCTCGCCCGACACTTCCGGTTCCGCCGCCCCGGCACGTTTCTCGGTCCGACGTCCGGGGCGATGGGGTACGCGCTGCCCGCGGCGATCGCGGCGGCGCTCGTCCACCGCGACCGAGCGGTCGTCGCGGTCGCCGGCGACGGCGGCTTCGCGATGACGATGGCCGAGCTGGAGACCGCGGTCCGGGAGAAGGCCCGGGTCGTCGTCGTGGTCTTCGACAACGAGCGATACGGGACGATCGCGATGCACCAGCGGCGCCGCCCGGACGGGGCGACGATCGCGACCGACCTCGGGCGGATCGACTTCGCAGCGGTCGCCCGAGCGTGCGGTGCCCAGGGGATCGCGGTCGACGACGACGCGGCCTTCGAGCCCGCGCTGCGCCGGGCGCTGGCGGCAGATCGGCCGACCGTGCTCCACGTCACGCTCGACCGCGCCTGGGTCTCGCCCGACCAGTCCCCGGAGTAGCCACGGCGGCCGCCGAGACAGGGACGCCGAGACCATGGGGTTGCCTTAAGCGCGGCCTAAGCCGGCCTTGGAGGTCCCTCGTTAGGTTTGCTCCCGAACACATCCTCAGGCTCGACCTGATCCACCGGGAGACCCTCGCCATGACCGCTCCACGCTCCATGATCCGACTTCTCGTCCTGACCGGCCTGATCGCCGTCCTCGCTGCATGCGGCGGCGCGACCGCCCGCGACTCGGACGGGAACCAGACCTCCCCCGAGCCGACGATCGTCACCGAGGCGACGGCTGCCCCCGATGGCGACACGCCCGAGCCGGGCACCGATCTCGACGCCTGCGAGATCCTCACGCCCGCCGACATCGAAACGGCGACCGACACGTCGGGTGTCGCCGAGGGCGAGTTCGAGGCCACCCCGACGGTCCTCTCGCCGGGCCACACCGAATGCACCTACGAAGGAGACTTCGGAGGCGTCATCGTCGCCCTGACGCCCGAGGACGGCGAGAACCTCTACGACGCCGCGGCCGGTGCGTACAAGGACATGGTCCTGCTCGAGGGCCTCGGCGACGGGGCGTTCTTCTCGGCCGACAACCATCGGGCCTTCGTCTGGCAGGGAAACGTCACCGTGATGTTCACGCTCTTCGTGAACGGCGACCTCGACGCCGCGACGGTGGCCGAAGCCTTCGGCGAGGCGGTCGTCGCGAAGCTCTGAGACGCGTCCGATTCACCTCGATCACCGACGACCCCCGGCCGCCGGCCGGGGGTCGTCCGCGTTGCGGCGCTGTCGATGCTCCGCATCTTTCGAGTAGCCTGCAGCCATGGCACCGCAGAAACCGGCCCGCGAGGACTCACTCAGGCGCCTCGGCGGCGGCCGGTGGCAGACCCGCGACGAGCGGTTCACGATCGAGCCCCAATCGGGAACCTGGTCGCTCGTCGACGGGGAGCAGACCGACGAGCTCGGACTGCCCCTCGTCCGCGGGCCGTTCCGATCGCTGACCGAAGCCAAGGCGGCCATCGAGGAGGCGCGGTCGAGTTCGGTCCAGTCGCCACTGGGCGAACGGCTGAAGGCCGCCCGTGACACCTCGCCGAGTGCCCCGTCAGGGTCCGGCAGCGCTCGGCAGTCGGTGAAGTCGGCGGGCGGCGGCTCGCGCCGCAAGAAGGCGGCGAAGGAACCGAAGAATCGGCCGGAGCCCTCCGAGCCCCCCGAGGCGCCCAGACCCGAGGTGCCGGAGGGGCTTTCGGTCGAGCGCGTCTGGATCGTCGAGGCGCCGTACACGCGTGACGCGGCGAAGCGCCGCGCGGCCGTCCGATACGAGCACCTCGAGCGGGTCGGCCGCCTCCTGTCGGAGGGCCGGCTGATCGAGGCCGGCGGCTATCTCGACTTCACGAGCGCGATCCTGTTCGTTCGCGCCGAGTCGGCCGAGGATGCGCTCGCCCTCGTCCGCGACGACGTCTACCTCCGCTCGGGCGTCTGGCGCGAGCCGATCCGTGCCCGCGAGTACGGCCGGGTCGTCGTCGAGGCTGAGGGTGCCGGCACGGGCCGGCGGACGACTCGATCCCGCGGCGGTTGATCCGGGGCCGCCACCGGAGAGCGCCGAGCGCCTTGCCTCAGCGGTTTCGCACCACGGGCAGGTCGGCCCGGGCCCCCAGGTGGAATGCGACGCCGTACGGCTCCTGCGTCTCCGGATCGAGCCGGGGCATCGCCGTCAGGCGCCATTCGCCATCGTGGCGCCGAATCCAGCGGGCAAGCGGGCGGCCCTGGGCCAGGACGGCGTCGAGGAGGGCGAAGGTCTCGGGCGGCAGCCCGAGCATGACCTCGCGGGCCGGCAGCCCGATCGCCTCCCGCCCGAACTCCGCCAGGAACGCCGGGTTGCCGTGGACGAGCCGGTGACCGGGCCCGACACACAGGCCCGCAGGCCGCTGCGGCGTTCGCGACGGCGCCGTCCGCCGTACGCGGTCGCCGGTTCGCCGCCCGATCTCGCCCACGTCCTTGGTCATCGCCAGCCTCCCTGGTGAGCCCGATTCTGCCCGAAGCCAGGGCGCCTGGGAACCTCCGGATTCGGCGTCACGTATGCTCCGGGGGTGCGGGCGCTGATCTTCGATCTCGACGGGACGCTGGTCGACACCGTCTACGCCCATGTCTTCGCCTGGCAGCGGGCGCTGCTCGAGTTCGGGACGCCGGTCGACGGGTGGCGGATCCATCGGCGGATCGGGATGAGCGGCGGACTCTTCGCCCGGGCGGTTGCACGCGAGATCGGCCGCCAGCTCCGTGACGACGAGGCCGAAGCGCTCCAGCTCCGCCACGGCGAGATCTTTCGGGAGATCCTGCCCGAGCGCCGGCCGCTGCCCGGCGCGGTCGACCTGTTGGCGGAGCTGCGCTCCGGCGGCGTCATCCACGGGATCGCCACGTCGGGCCGGCGCCCGGAGATCGACAGGTCGCTCGAGGCCCTCGGGATCCCTGCCGAGACGGTCGTGGTCGAACGCGGCGACGTTCTGCGGGCAAAGCCCGAGCCGGATCTCTTCCTGGCCTGCCAGGAGCGTCTCGGCGTCGAGATCGCCGACTGTTACGTGGTCGGCGACGCGGTCTGGGATCTGCTCGCGGCCCGGCGTGCAGGGATGCTGAGCGTCGGCCTGCTGACGGGCGGCTACGGCGAGGACGAGCTCCGGGCGGCCGGCGCGTTCCGGGTCTATCGCGACGCGGCGGAACTCCACGATTCGCTCGACGAGCTGGGGATCGCGCTACCGGCCGGCTGAGTCGGGCGCGTCGCGCGGGCGATCATCCCGGGCGCTTGCGTCGGCGCCGCTTCGGCGGCTCCTCGGCCGCCTTCGCCTGGGCGTCGAGAATCTGCTTGAACACCTTGCCCATGCCGGGCCGCATCAGGGCGCGCCGCTCGGCGGCCGCCTCCCGGTCCCGGCGGCGGATCCGTTCGGCCTCTCGGGCGTCGAGGTCGTCGCTCATGGCCCGATCGTCCCTCGCCCGCGAGGGCGGTGTCAACGACCGGGCGCGAGGCCGGCGCAACCCCGGCCGATGCTATCGTCCCGCCATGACCCCCGAGATCCGACGCGTCCGCGAAGACGAGCTCGCGGCCTATGTCGACGCCATGAGCACGGCGTTCCTCGAGCGGCCCGACGCCGACAAGGTCGCCGCGGAGCTCAAGCCGCTCTGGGACCGCGACCGGACCTGGGCCGCGGTCGACGGCGGCCGGATCTGCGGCACCTTCCGCTCCTGGGCGACCGAGCTGACTGTGCCGGGCGCCGGCCTTCTGCCGGCCGGAGCCGTGTCGGGCGTCACCGTCCTGCCGAGTCATCGACGGCGCGGAATCCTGCGGGCGATGGTCGCAGCCGAGCACGCGGCGATGCGCGACCGGGGCGAGGCGATCGCGCTCCTGTACGCCTCGGAGTATCCGATCTACGGGCGCTTCGGGTACGGTCCGGCGATCCGCTCCGCGACCGCGGTCGTCGACGCGAGATCCACGTCGTTGCTCGGCCCGACGCCGGGCCAGGTGCTCGTCGAGCGTCCCGACGAGACGCTCATCGAGCCCCTCCGCGAGGTCGGTGAGGCGTGGCGGCTCCGGCAGCCTGGCGAGATCCGTCGGCGGGACTACCGCCTCGAGTACGACCTCGGCCTGAAGGAGAGCGCCTGGGACGGTCGCTGGAAGGGGATCCTCGCGGTCCACCGCGACCCGGCCGGCACGATCGACGGCTACGTCCGCTACCGGCCGATCCAGAAGTGGGAGTTCGGCCAGCCGCGGGGCGGCCTCGAGGTCGACGACCTGTATGCCCTGACCGACGAGGCCTACGCCGCGCTCTGGCGGTACCTGCTCGAGAGCGACTGGGTCGCGACGGTCAAGGTCGAGCGCCAGAGCCTGTCCGACCGGCTGCCGTGGCTGTTGACGAACGCGCGGGCCCTCCGATACGAAGACGTCGGCGACGGCATGTGGGTCCGCCTTCTCGACCTCCGTCGCGCGCTCGAGGGCCGAGCCTACGAACGGGAGGATCGGCTCGTCCTCGAGGTCCGCGACGCGGAGGCCGTGAGCGGCCGGCTGCGCCTCGAGCTCGACGCCGGCCCTGACGGCGCAACCTGCCGGCCGACCGAGCGGGCGCCGGATCTCGCACTCGAGGTCGGGGCGCTCGGAGCGGTCTACCTCGGCGGTCGATCGCTGCGCGACGCGGTCCTGGCCTACGGCGGGGCGGACGAACAGCGGGAGGGTGCCCTGGCGGCAGCCGATGCACTCTTCCGGACGCTCGACGAGCCGCGCTGCTCGACGTTCTTCTGAGGGCTCGCGCGGCGGTCCGGGAGGCGAGTCGCCTGCGTCCGATCAGCGGATCGGCGCGACGATGACGAACCGGCCGTACCACTCGTCGCGCGCCGGCGTCGTCCCCGGGCTGTAGGGATCGTCGTACGGGCTGTCGGTCTCGAGATACGGGCGGAAGCGGACCTTGAGGTCGGCGCTGCTCTTCAGCTCGCCGTACGTGATCCGCTTGTTCACGGTCGCCCGCGACGAGAGCGGATCGCTGAGCCGGAGCGCCGCGATCGTGAAGGCATTCGTGAACCGACCGGCGGCATCGCGGGCGAACGGGTCGCCGGCGAGCCCCTCGTAGCCGGTGATCATCTGAGCATGGCGGCCCGCCCAGGCCGCGATCCCGACCGGCTTGCGATAGCGGATCATGGCCCGGACGGCGCTCTTGATCGCGGCATCGAACGTCGCGTAGGCCTGGTCGTCGTAGACGCGGCCGCCCGCACCGAGCGCGGCGCTGCCCCAGCCGTAGTAGTTGAGGGCGTTGCGCCAGCCGTGGGGATCGGAGCCGGAGCCGCCGGCGAGCGTGTCGTGGGCCCGCTCCCACTCGAGGATCGAGTCGCGGGCGGCCCCACCGAGGCGGACCGTCCAGACGAACCCGGACCCGCCGGTTCTGCGCAGGGCGATCATGTTCAGCATGTCCATGACCAGGGTCGACGTGCAGGCGTTGTAGTTCGGATCCTGAAAGCGGAAGCCGTCGGCGACGAAGAGATCGAGGCTGGCCGGATTGAGCGAGCCGACCGAGACGGATCGCCCGCCGGCCGTCGCGTCGGCCGCCGCGGCCGTTCCTCCGAGCGAGACCACGAGGACCAACCCCAGGACGGCCGCGGCGAGTGCGCGGGATCGCCCGGGTGTGCGCGAGGCGGTCGTGAGCGGCGAGAGCATGGTTCGTCGGTCCTTCGGCTGACGCGGCGTCCCTTCGAATGTGCGAGAGGGCGCCCGCTCACGCCACGATCAGGGTTGCGGACCGACGGGTCATCGGCGGAGTGTGTGCTCCACCGCATGGACGGAGGACGACGAACCACTCGCCGTCGCGACGGGGGTCCGCCCGCCGATCGGACGGGCCCTCGTCGATCGGATGTCCCGGATCAGGCCTCGGCCGAGTACTCCGCGGGGTGGTCGCCGCGGTCCTCGGTCGCCGTCCGGGCGATCATCTCGAGCGTCGCCTCAACGGTCATCCCGTTGGCGTCGGCAGCCTTCTTCACGGTCTCGTACGTGATGTTGACGTCGGGCTTGCCCATGTCGTCGTGGGCTCGCATGCAGCCGCAGTTCAGGCACATGATGGCTCCTCCGTGTGCATCAGGGCGTGACCGTCACCGAACCGGTCATGTCGCGCGGATGGAGATGGCAATCGTAGGCGTAGGTGCCGGGATCGTTGAACGTGAACGTCGCCGACGAGCCCGGCTGCATGAGCATCGGCTCGCCGGGCAGGCTCTCGTCGAGGAACCGGACCGAGTGGCTGAAGTTGTCATGATTCGACCAGGTCACGGTCGTCCCCGCCGGGACCGCGATCGCGGCCGGTTCGAACCGGTACGAGGGCGGCAGCTCCACGGCCGCGGTCGCGACCGGCGAAGCGCTGTCGGAGCCCGCAGCGGCGCAGCCGGCGAGCCCGACGAGGGCAAGGACCGCCACGAGGAGGCGCGCAGTGCGGGCCATGAGGTCAGGCCCGAGCCGGATCGCCGGACCGGCCGAGGATCGACCGGGACGCCCCGACGAAGAGGAGCGTGAAGGCGACGAGGTTCAGGACCTCGGCGATCGTGTGGGCGAACAGGAAGACCGTCCAGTCGAGGTGGTAGGTCATGTAGACGATCTCGGCGAGCGCGAAGAGGGCAAAGCCCCAACCCAGCGTCGAGGCGCCAGCCCCGAAGGACCGCCACGCGAAGTACGTGCCGGCGGCGAACAGGGCGATGTGGATGACGAGAAACCCGAGCGGCGGGATCGAGTTCACGAAATCACCGAATGGCATCGCGGGGACTCCCTTCCGGCCGGTTGATCCGGCCCGCTGTGCTCAGCCCGCCGGCGATCGCGCCGGCGAGCACGACGACCATGCCGACGAGGACGACGAGATGGGCGAGATGTTCGGACGCCCCGAAACCGTTGCCGGCCGCGACCGACCCGAAGTCGTGTGCGGCGACGTCGAGGAGCAGGCCGACCGTGATCGTCGCGATCCCGAACCTGAACGTCCGTCCCATCCCGGCCTCCATCGCTCTCTATCGTTAGCCGTCACTATCGTTACACCATGAGTCGTGCACGTCAAGTCTTACGCCAGTGGTCGTGCGCTATACAGTGGGCGGCGCAACGGCCGCCGGATCGACCGGGACTCGGGCGGGTGTCGGTCGCCTCGTCGGACGGTCAGACCGGACCGCGCGACCTCGCCTCGCCGGCGCCCGACGTCGTGATCGTCGCCTCCGCCGTCGAGAGGTCGACCTCGAGGCCGGCGGTTGCGCCCGCGCGGGTCCACTCGAGCTTCAGTCGCGATCCGGCCTGCGTCACCCGAAGGCGACCCGTGAACGCCGGGTGCTCGCGCCGCAGGCGGAGGAGGCGGAGCGTCCTCCGGACGACCGGCCGTCCCAGCGCCGCGTCGAGCTCGTCGATCGTGAAGTCATGGCGGTTGACGGCGCGGCCCTCGCCGGTCCGCTCGACCGCGGCGAGGTCGTTCTCGGCGGCCAGCAGTCCGCCGTAGTAGACCTGCGGGATCCCGGGGGCGAAGAGCTGGATCGCCCGGGCGGCGACGTGGGCTTGATCGTCTCCCAGCGCCGAACGGTAGGCGATGTTGACCTGGTGAGCGTCGAACGCGGGATCAGGGAGGTGCGCCGTCGTGAACAGCCGGCTGAGGTTCGCGCCGCGGGCGAGGCACGCGTCGACGAGGGCCCTCAGTTCGGCCGTCGTGAGGACCCCGTCGAGATCCGGCTGAACGGGAACGCCGTCGTGGCTGTCCAGGGTCGTCACCTGGTGGTCGCCCGAAGTCGCAAGGTGGCGACCGAGCGCCTCAGTGGAGCCGGTCAGGAAGGCGTGCAGGACGAGCCCTGGCAGGACGAAGTCATAGGCCCTTTGGCCGTCCTTCGCGAGGTGTCGCTGCACGGGCCGCGGTGCGTGGACCTCGGCGAGCAGCTCGAGGCCGAGCGGTTCGGCGACCGATCGGGCCCAGCCGAGGAACTGGTCGGTCCCCGGTTGGACCATGAAACACGTCGTCCCCGGTCGCTTCACGACGTAGCCGACCGCATCGAGCCTGACGAGCCGGACGCCGTGAGCGGCGAAGCGCGCGAGCTGTTCGGCCAGATGCCGCCGAGCAGGCGCCGATGCGACATCGAGGTCGATCTGCTCCGAGGGGTCGTCGCGCCCGAAGGTCGTCCAGACACGTTCCTGGACGCCCGTCGCGGCGACCCGGTACGTCGACCACGGGAGCGGGCGTCGGCGGTGCACGAGGGCGACGTCCTCCGGTCGGGGCTCACCTCCCGGCCACACCTTGTCGAGGGTCAGGAAGAGGTCCGCGTGCGGCGAGGCGCGGCCGCGCCGCTCGAAGTCGGCGAACTCGGCCGACCGGCGCGAGACGTGGTTGACGATGAGATCGAGGGCGACGTCGAAGCGCCGCGCGAGCCGTGCGATGTCCTCCCAGGTTCCGAACGCCGGATCGAGCTGGTCGTACGTGACCGGGGCGAAGCCGCGATCGCCCGACGATGGGAACGGCGGCAGGATGTGAAGGCCGCTGAAGGCGCCCCCGAGCGGCCCCTCGAGGACGCGTTCGAGAGCCCGGAGGTCCCCGCCGAGCGAATCCGGGTACGTGATCAGCTGGGGACCGCGTCGCATCGCCTCCACTGTCGCGGCTGGGCCAGCGGTGCGCAACCGGCTCGGCCGGCCCCACCGCCGCTCGTGGTGGCCGAGGGCTCACTCAGCTGGCAAGGTTCAGGATGATCAGGATGACGGCCGGTCCGAGGAAGATGACGGCGGTCGCCGGAAGCGTCAGGAATGCGAACGCGAGGACCGAACCCGCCCAGCTGCGGCTCGTCGTGATCGCGATGTACCCGAGCGCCGTGAGGACCACACTGCCCAGCAGCAATGCGACGCCCGCCGGCAGTCCGAGGAACCCGGGCGGGTTCAGGAACATGGCCTCATAGAACTGCGGGGCGAGGAGCCCGAGGACCAGGCCAGTCCAAAGTGGCAGGAGCGACGCGAGGGCCAGGCCCTTACGACTCCACTGAGGCAGGTCCGCGCCCATGGCCGCCGCATTGTATCGCGCCCCCGTCCTGTTTCTGTAGCATCGCCCGGTCATGGAGCGCGTCTTCACCGCTCGCGAGCTCAACCGGTCGCTGCTCGCCCGCCAGCTCCTCCTCGAGCGATCCCGGCTCGCGCTGCCCGAGGCCCTCGAGCGAGTCGGCGGGCTTCAGATGCAGTACGCGCCGTCCGGCTACATCGGGTTGTGGAGCCGGCTCGCGGATTTTCGCCGTTCGGACCTCACGGCCGCGCTCGAGTCTCGGGAGGTCGTCCAGGCGACCCTCATGCGGGCGACGATCCACCTGGTCTCGGCTGCCGACTTCTGGCCCCTGGCCGCCGGCCTCCGCCGGGCACGTCGCGAGTGGTGGAGGCGGATCCGCCGCAAGGACCTCGACGGGATCGACATGGATGCCGCCACGGCTCGCGCCCGGGCGTTCCTCGAGGACGGTCCGAGGCGCCAGGCGGAGATCGTCCACTTCATCTCCGGCGAGGGCCTGCCACGGATCGTCTGGGAGGGCCTCGGCCAATGGCTCGACCTCGTCCGCGTCCCGCCGTCAGGCACCTGGGATCGGCGGCGGGCAGACCTCTACGGCCTCGCGGAGTGGTGGCTCGGGCCGTCGACCGCCAGCGACGAGGACGGCCTTGCGCTGCTCGTCAGGCGCTACCTCGGCGGCTTCGGCCCGGCGACCCTCGCCGACGCCGCGAGCTGGGCCGGCCTGCCGGTGACGGTCCTGCGGCCGGTCGCCGAGCGGCTCGAGCTTCGCCGCTTCCGCGACGAGACGGGCCGCGAGCTGCTCGACCTGCCGGATGCGTCGCTGCCCGGCGGGGAAGCACCGGCGCCCGTTCGATTCCTCCCGACATGGGACGCGAACCTGCTGGTCCACGCCCGGCGAACGGAGATTCTTCCGGAGCGCTACCGGCCGCTGATCTTCAGCACGAGGACGCCCCATTCGTTCCCGACGTTCCTGGTCGACGGGGCCGTCGCCGGTACCTGGCGCGAGACGAACGGCCGAATCGACCTGAGCCCGTTCGAGCCGTTGGCACGCGAGGCCGTCCAAGCCCTCGAGGAGGAGAGCGAGGCGCTCGCGGCGTTCCACGTCGACGATGCTCCGGCTCGCGATCGGCGGGTGAGACAATCGCGGCGATGAGCGACCAACTGGCACCGGCAGCCGACGCGGCGAGCGACGATCCGCTCCTCGCCGGCCGCGAGGCGCTTGCGCGACACGCCTGGCAGGAGGCGTTCGATCGGCTCTCGGAAGCTGATCGCGCCGGAGGCCTGTCGGGCGCCGACCTCGAGGCGCTGGCCATGAGCGCCTTCTTCATCGCCCGGGCCGACCTCGAGATCGAGACCAAGGAGCGAGCGTTCAAGGCCTACCAGGCGGAGGGGGACCTGCTGCGAGCCGCATACCTGGCGCTCGACCTGAGCAAGCAGCACGCGTATCGCGGCCGCACTTCGATCGCGGGGGCGTGGCTGCGGCGGGCCGAACGCCTGCTCGAGGGCCTGCCCGAGGCATACGCCCACGGCTATCTCGCGCTCGAGCGCAGCGAACTGGCAAGGAAGGGCGGCGATGTCGAGGCCGCGGTCGCCCAGGCCGAGCTCGCCGTGGAGATCGCCGGCCGCACCGGCGACGGCGACCTGCTGGCCAACGCGATGACGGCTCTCGGGGCCCTCAAGATCGCGACCGGCTACCCGACCGACGGGCTTGCTCTCCTGGAGGAGGCGTCGGTCGCGGCGATCAACGGCGAGCTCTCCCCGTTCACGACGGGGGTGACGTGCTGCACGATGATCGCGGCCTGTCGCGACCTGACCGACTATCGCCGGGCGAGTGAATGGACGGAGGCGACCGAGAAGTGGTGCGAGCGTCAGGCCGTGTCGGGGTTTCCGGGCGTCTGCCGCGTCCACCGGGCCGAGGTCGTCGCCCTGAGTGGTGCCTGGGAGCGCGCCGAGCAGGAGCTCCGCCGCGCGACCGACGAGCTGGCCGCCTACAACGCGATCCCGCCGCTGGCCGACGGCTGGTACGCGATCGGTGAGATCCGCCGCCTCAAGGGGGATCTCGCGGGAGCCGAGGCGGCGCTCCGGGAGGCCCACGCCCTCGGCCGGACGCCGCAGCCGGCCCTGGCGCTCATCCGCCTCGCCGAGGGCAAGGTCCGGTCCGCCGCGTCGGCGATCATTGCCGCCGTCCGCGACGAGACGTGGGACCAGTGGGCGCGGGTTCGCCTGCTCCCGGCCCAGGTCGAGATCGCGATCGCCGCCGGCGACCGGCCGACGGCCCGGGCGGCGGCCGAGGAGTTGACGCGGATCGTGGAATCGTTCCGCGCTCCGGCCCTCGACGCCGGGCGCCAGCAGACCTGGGGACGGGTCCACCTCGCCGAAGGCGATCCGGCCGGTGCCGTCCGCGAGTTACGTGCCGCCATCCGCTCGTGGCGCGAGGTCGGGGCGCCGTACGAGGTCGCTCGCAGCCGGGTGCTGCTGTCCCGCGCCCTCAGGGCGCTCGAGGACGACGACGAGGCCGATCTCGAGCTGCAGGCCGCGCGCGCCGAGTTCGAGCGCCTCGGGGCGACGACCGACCTGCGTTCGACCGAGCTCGAGGTCGAGTCGGCCGCCGGCCTGCGACGGGCGCCCCTCCAGGCGCGCCGGACGTTCATGTTCACCGACATCGTCGGCTCGACGAACCTCGCCGAGCTTCTCGGCAACGAGGCCTGGGAGCAGCTCCTGCGCTGGCACGACGACATGCTCCGGCGCGTCGTCGCGGGCGCCGGCGGGGAGATCGTGAACTCGACCGGCGACGGGTTCTTCGTCGCGTTCGAGGGCGCACGACCGGCGCTCGAGTGCGCGGTCGCGATCCAGCGTCGGTTGGCCGAACAGCGCCAGTCGAGCGGATTCGCCCTCTCGGTCCGGATCGGGCTCCACGCCGCCGAGGCCAACCGCCGGGTCGATGCGGGCGGCGGCGTCGACTACAGCGGCGTCGGCGTCAACCTCGCCGCCCGCGTCGCGGGCCTGGCCGGGGGAGGGGAGATCCTCGTCACGACCGAGACGCTCGATCAGGTCGAAGGGCTCGACCGGCTCGAAGGGATCGCGCCGTCGGCTTCCCGCGAGGCCGTCATCCGCGGCGTGAGCACACCCGTCAGCGTCGTGACTGTCGCCTGGTCGTAGCCGCGAGGTCGCCTGCGCGACTGCCGCCCCCCGCCGCGGATCAGGCGGTTGCCAGGGACGCGATCAGCATGTCGCCCCGCTCGTCGAAGCCAAACCCGGCCTCCGCCAGCAGCGACCGCATCGGCCGGTTCTCCGGGGAGAGCTCCGCGACGACGCCCTCCGCGCCCTCGCCGCGGGCGACCGCGATCGCCGAACGGAGCAGCTCACGGCCGACGCCCCGACCCTGCCACGCATCGGCAACGACGAGCGAGACCTGGTGCCGCTCGGTCGCGTGGATCTTCGAGAGCCGGGCGACGCCGGCCACGGCAGGACCGTCCGCGTCGGGCACCTCGGCGACGAGCGCGATCTCGCGGTCGTAGTCGACGAAGCAGATCCGCGTCAGCCGCTCGTGGGCCGTCCGTTCGGCGAGGGCAAGGTCGGTGCCGTAACGGGCTCGGACGGTGGCCGGCGAGAGCGTCCCGTGGAACCGGGCGAGGGCGGGCTCGTCCTCCGGCCGGATCGGACGGATGACGACCGGCGTCCCGCGCTCGTCGCTGAACTCGCGGACGTAGCGGTGGGGATACGGCCGGATCGCGAGCCGCGGCAGGTCACGATCGGCGACCTCGCCCGGATGGAGGACGACCCGGGCGTCCAGGGCGATGATCCGTTCGGGTGAGGCGAGGAGCGGATTGATGTCGATCTCCGCGATCCGGGGCTGCTCGGCGACGAGCTCGCTGAACCGGACGAGGAGTCCCGCGAGGACGTCGACATCGACCGGCCGGCGGCCGCGAACGCCGGGCAGGGCCCTGGCGATCATCGTCTGCTCGATGAGGCGCCGGGCGAGGGTCATGTTCAGGGGCGGCAGGGCGAGCGCCCGGTCCCGGAAGACCTCGACGAGCTGGCCGCCCATCCCGAAGAGCAGGACCGGCCCGAACTGCGCGTCGGGGCTGCTGCCGACGATCAGTTCGTAGCCGGACCAGTCGACCATCGGCTGGATCGTCACGCCTTCGAAGTGCCCGGGACCGGCCTTTTCCTCGACGGATTCGCGGATTCGATCGAACGCGTCGCGGACCGCGGCCGCGTCGCGCAGGTTCAGGCGTACGCCCCCGACGTCGGTCTTGTGGGTGATCGTTCGGCTGAGCAGCTTGGCGACGACTGGATATCCCATCTCGTCGGCCGCCGCGACGGCTTCGTCCTGTGTCGCCGCGAGCTCGGTGTCGGTGATCGGGATGCCGTACGCCGCGAGCACCTTCTTGCTCTCGTATTCGGTCAGGAGCGTCCGGCCCTCGGCGGCGACCGCCTCGACGATCCGGTCGACCTCCTCACGGAACTCGCCGCGGTCGGGGGCCACGGGCAGGCTCGGCGTCTCGTACAGAAGGCGCAGGTTGTCCTGGTAGCGCCAGAGGTGGTTGAAGAGGACGCAGGCCGTGTCCGGGTAGGCGAAGGTCGGGATCCCGGCCTCCCGCAGGATCGCCGCACCCTCGGCGACCTCCGAGCCGCCCATCCAGGAGGCGAGCACGGGTTTGCCGGGGATCCGCGCGTGGCGGGCGAGGGCCCGGGCGGTCGCGGTCGGATCGGTCATCGCCTGGGGCGTCAGGATCACGAGGAGACCATCGGCCCCGGGGTCGGCGGCCGCGACCTCCAGGGCCTGGGCGTACCGATCCGGCGGCGCGTCGCCGATGATGTCGATCGGGTTGTTGTGACTCCAGACCGGAGGCAGGACGGTGTTGAGCCGCTCCATCGTCTCGGCCGTCAGCTCGGTCAGGACGCCGCCTCCGCCGATGAGCGCGTCGGTCGCGATGACTCCGGGCCCGCCGGCGTTCGTCACGATCGACAGGCGCCGTCCCGCCGGCCGTGGTTGTTTCGCGAGGATCTCCGACACCTCGAACAGCTCGCTGATGGAATCGACGCGGAGGACGCCGGCCCGTCGGAAGGCCGCGTCGAGGACGTCGTCGGAGCCGGTCAGCGACCCGGTATGGGATGCGGCGGCCTTCGCCGCCTGCGCCGTTCGACCGGGTTTGATGACGATGATCGGCTTCGTCAGCGCCACCTCGCGGGCGGCCGACAGGAAGGCCCGGGCGTCGCCGATCGTCTCCATGTAGATGACGATGCTGTCGGTGTTCGGGTCGTCGCCGAGGTAGTCGATGACGTCACCCCAGCCGACGTCGAGCATCGAGCCGAGCGACACGATCGAGCTGAACCCGACGTCCTCGAGCGCGGCCCAGTCGAGGATCGCGGTGAGCAGCGCACCCGACTGCGACACGAAGCCGACGCGGCCGGGCTTGGCGATTCCCGCCGCGAACGTCGCGTTGAGCGACCCGACCGGGTTCATCACGCCGAGACAGTTCGGTCCGATCACCCGGATCCCATTGGCCCGCGCCGCCTCGAGGACTCGCCGCTCGAGCTCGACCCCTTCGGCGCCGACCTCCTTGAACCCGGCGCTGATGATGATCACGCCGCGGACGCCGGCCCGGCCGCACTCCTCGACGATCCCGGGCGCCGTCCCCGCCGGCGTCACGACGACGGCCAGGTCGACGGGCTCGCCGATCGCGCCGATCGAGGCATAGGCGCGAACGCCGAGAACGGCCGCGCGAGTCGGGTTCACCGGGTAGACCGTTCCGCCGAACGGCGACGAGAGGAGGTTCCACAGGATCGTCCGACCCACCGAACCGGGCTTCTCGGTGGCGCCGATCACGGCCACCGAGCGCGGATGGAAGAACGCGTCGAGGGGATGGCGGTCGACGTGGAGGATGTCGGACGAGGGATCCGGCGCGAGGGTCGGGGTCTGAACGGACATCAAGGCTGCCTCGGGAGCGGATGATCGAGCGTGGCGCAGCGGCCGTGTCGTCATGGTGACACGACTCGTGCGCCCATCACGGTCGCGCCCCGGTCGCCGCGGCGGCAAGGGCTGGCCGGCCGGCGCGACGGGTCCGTTCGGCCCGCCGTGAGGGCTCGCGACCCGATCCGGGAGGACGAACCGCCCGAACCGGACCTCGAGCCTCGGCGGCGTCAGGCCGGCAGGAGGTAGAGGGCGAACACGAGGTCGGTCCGGGCGATGATCGCGTGGGCCATCCGGACGGGGATCCGGAGCCAGGCTCCGGGTCCCGCGTCGTGGGACTCGCCGGCTGCGGTCAGCTCCGCTTCACCCGAGAGCACGTGGATGATCGCCGGCCGGGCGGAGGTGTGTTCGGACAACCGCTCGCCGGTGGCCATCGCGAACAGGACGAGCTCGACCCCGCCCTCGTCGGAGAGTGTCTGGCTGTGGATTCCCCGCCGGGGGATCGTCGCCTCCGCCACGAGGTCGGCGAAGTAGGTCGCGGACTGGTCGTTCATGGCACCACGATACGACGAGACGCTCCGGCCGCCCGTCGTGGCTGGTACGGTGCGGTCGGACATGTCGGCCCTGGATCGCCGTTTCACCCGCCTGCTCGGGGCGGCCGGCGTCTCGAACCTCGGCGACGGTGTGGCGCAGGCGGCCATGCCGCTCCTCGTGGCGTCGCTGACCCGCGATCCCGTGCTCGTCGCCGGAGCGACGATCGCCGGCCAGGGCCCGTGGCTCGTCTTCGCGCTCCTGTCGGGCGCGCTCGTGGATCGCCTCGATCGACGCCGGACGATGATCGTCGTCGATCTCGTTCGAGCCGCGATCATGGCGGTCCTGGCCCTCGCGATCCTCGCCGGACGCATCGAGATCTGGCTGATCTACCTGCTCGCGTTCGCCCTGACGAGCGC
Organism: Candidatus Limnocylindrales bacterium; assembly: GCA_035709325.1. Lineage (GTDB taxonomy): Bacteria > Chloroflexota > Limnocylindria > Limnocylindrales > CSP1-4 > CF-46. Next base: position 22,711 of record DASTEU010000442.1, read on the forward strand.
CGAGACGCTGTTCGACCCGGCGAGCGAGGCGATCCTCCCCCAAATCGTGGAACGCGACGCCCTGGCTGCCGCGAACGCGCGTCTCCAGGGCCTGACCTGGGTGGCGAACTCCTTCGTCGGGCCGCCGCTCGGCGCGATCCTGTTCGCGGTCGCGGCCGGCCTGCCGTTCGTCCTCGACGCGGCGACGTTCGTGATCGCCGCGACGCTCGTTGCGTGGATCCCCGGCCGCTACCGGGCGGTGGGACGCGGCACCGGCCCCGAGTCGCTCCGGGGCGAGATCGCGGAGGGGCTGCGGTTCCTCGCCGGCCATCCGATCCTGCGCTGGACCACGCCGATGGCGGGAGTGACGAACCTTGCGGCGTTCGCGATCATCGCGATCTTCGTGCTCTACGTGCAGGACGTGCTGGGACTCGACGAAATCGGCTACGGCCTGCTGATCAGCACGCTGGGCGTCGGCGGGCTGGCCGGAGCGATCGTCGCCGGGCGCGTCATGGCGGCGCTCGGGCCGGCCGGCGCGATCCGCCTGACGCTGCTGCTCGGCTTCTTCTCCGGACTCGCCCTGGCCCTTGTCGCGCACCCGGCCGTGGCTGCGGTCGCGATCCTGTCGTTCGGATTCCAGACGACGATCTGGAACGTCACGGTGGTCTCCCTCCGCCAGGAGCTCGTCCCCGATGCGCTGCGGGGGCGGATCGCCGGCTCGTCGCGCCTCGTCACGTGGGGCACGCAGCCGGTCGGCGCGCTGGCTGGCGGCGTGCTCGCCGGGGCCTTCGGGCTCCAGGCGCCGCTGCTCTTCAGCGCGGCCCTGTTCGGGCTCAACTTCGTCGTGGCGGTCGGCGCGATCACCCCCGTCGGCATCGCCGAGGCGCGACGGGCGGCGTCCACCGCCGCCTGACCCGCGACCCGCGACCGCCGCGGGCTCTCCTACCGAAGGATCTCGACGACGTCGCCGTCGCGGACCTCGTGGTCGCGCCCGACACGCTGCCCGCCGAACCGGGCGGACGGACCCCAGACCCGGGCTCCCGAGAGGCGGGCGCCGAGATCGTGATGGATCGTGTCGGCCACGTCGGCCACGGTCGAGCCCGGTTCGAGGGCGAGCGGGTCGGAGTCCACCGTCCCGTTGGCCCGCAGCCGCACGCGGATGAGGCCGGTCAACACCCACACCGCCTCACGAAAGGCGTCGAGCGACGCCTCGTCGAGGATCGAGACCGGCACGAGCCGCAGGTCCGGGAACGCGTCGGCCAGTGTCGTCAGCGCGTCCTGCGGTGCCTCGTCCGTCCGCGTCGCCGCGAGGATCGAGGGCTTGTCGATCTCGGCCGCCGTAACCTCGGCTCGAACGGCCGCGAGCTCGCGGGCGTCTCCGCCGGCCCGGGCGCAGTAGACGATCGCATCCGCCGAGCGCAACACGCCGAGGAGTGCCCGGCCGCCGCCCCGACCCTCGGACGCCCCGGCGATCAGGCCGGGGATTTCGACGAGCTGGACGAGCACGCCGCCGATCCTCGTGAGGGCCGGCACGGGCCGGAGCGTCGTGAACGGGTAGTCGCCGGTCTTGATCTGGATCTCCGACAGCGCTTGGAGCAGCGACGACTTGCCGACGTTCGGCGGCCCGACGAGGGCGACCTGCGCGGCGCCCTCCCGACGGACCGCGATCGAGTCGCGATGACCGGCGCTCGACCGGACCCGCGTGTCCTCGATCTCGGCGAGCAGCTCCTTGCGGAGGTCCGCGTAGGGGCCGTTCCGGTAGTCGGGCAGCTCCTCGAGCAGGGCCCTTACCTCGCGGATCCGCTCGCGACCTTCCTTGCCAACCAGGCGCCGCTTCGCCACCTGAGCGAACGTTCGATGCGGCATCGGCATGACGAACTCCTTGAACCGTGACGGCGGGCGGCGCGCGGCCCGCGACCCGCGGGTCCACGGCGGCAGCACGCGTCCGACTCGCCCCTTCCACCAACGCTGGTTCCTGGAAGGGGCGGCTCAGCCGTTCTGGTTGGAGATCGTGGCGAGCCAGGCGTCCTCGGGACGTCGGCCTGGGACATCGGTCATGGCCCGCTCAGCGTACACCGTCGCCCGGCGACGAGCGATGCGGC
>DASTEU010000443.1:0-2623 GCA_035709325.1 Candidatus Limnocylindrales bacterium
GCGACCGCGTCGGGATCGATCGCGGCGAGCGTGAACATCGCCCGGGCGAGTTCGGGCAGCGCGGCGTACAGCTCGACGGCGACTCGCTGGGCCGTTCGCAACGCGTCGAGCGCGTCGGGCCGGCGGAAGGCGGCAACGAGGCGGTCGAAGCCGGCCTCCTCACGCAGGTGACGGGCGAGCGCGTCGAACAGGCCGGCTCGCGAGCCGTAGAGGAGGTAGACCGTCGAGCGCGAGACGCCGGCGACACGGGCGACCTCGTCGACCTTCAACGCCCCGAGCGGTCCCCGCTCGAGCGTCGCCCGCGCCGCGGCGAGGACCCGGCGGCGCGTCTCGGCCGCGGCGGCCGCCCGCGCGGTCTGGACGTATTGACGTTTGCCCATGTCGCAATCCTACTTCATCGGACAGTCTGTCCAATCACTGGACACTACGTCCGATCAAATGAGGAGTCAACGATGCAGACCACCGTCCCCGTCCTCGTCGTCGGCGCCGGCCCGGCCGGTCTCGTGACCGCGAGCGGCCTCGCCTACCATGGCGTGCGTTCCCTCGTCATCGAGCGCCACGCCTCGACCTCGATCTTTCCGCGGGCCACCGGCGTGAGCGTCCGCTCGATGGAGATCTTCCGGAGCTGGGGGATCGACGACGCGGTGCGGCGCGGCGGCTGGCGGGTCATTCCCCGCCAGGCGACCGTCCGCCGGCTCGACGACCGCAACCCGACCGAGGTGCCGCTCGGGTTCCCCGACGAGGCGACCTCCCTCGCCGTCAGTCCGACGACGGCCGCGGTCTGCCCCCAGGACCACCTCGAGCCGGTGCTCGTCGACCTCTACCGATCGCTCGGCGGTGAGATCCGCTTCTCGACCGAGCTCGTGGCGATCGACCAGGAGCCGGACGGCATCGTCGCCACGCTCCGCGATCGCGTCGACGGCGGGACGTCGGTCGTCCGCAGCTCATGGCTCGTGGGGGCCGACGGGCACCGGAGCGCCGTCCGGGCCGCCCTCGGGATCCCGATGGTCGGACCCGACGACCTCGGCCGGTTCATGAGCGTCCTCTTCCGCGCCGACCTGTCCGACGTGCTCGGCGAGGCGACGTACGGGCTCTACGTGATCGAGGGCGAGGGGCCGCCGACCGTCCTCGTCCCGAGCGGCGCCGACGACCGGTTCGTCCTCGGGATGCCGCTGCCCCCCGAGATGGACGACGCGGCCGTCGCAGCGGCGTTCCCCTTGGAGCGCTGCGTCGCGCTCATCCGGGCCGCGACCGGCCGACCCGACCTGCCGGTCGAGGTGCTCGCGACGAGCTCGTTCGCGTTCTCGGCGCAGGTCGCGGCGCGGATGCGGGACGGTCGCGCGTTCCTCGTCGGTGACGCGGCCCACCGGATGACACCCCGCGGCGGGCGCGGCATGAACACCGCGATCGCCGATGGGTTCGATCTCGGCTGGAAGCTCGCCTGGGTCGAACGGGGCCTCGCCGGCCCGGCGCTCCTCGACAGCTACGAGGCGGAGCGGGCCCCGATCGGGCGGCGCAACGTCGAGCTCTCGATGGCACTGGGCGGTGGTGGCACCGATGACGGCCTGGCCGAGGACCTGGGCGTCGTCGTCGCCTCGAGCGCGATCGCGGCCGATCCCGGGGCCGGTCCCGCGAGGGACCCGGCGGCTGCCGTCTTCCCGCCCGACGGGCGGCCCGGCTCGCGGGCGCCGCACGCCTGGCTGGCCTCCGGCGCTGAACGCGTCTCGACGCTCGACCTGTTCGGGCGCGAGTTCGTCCTGCTCGCTGCCGGCGACGGGGCGACGTGGCGCGATGCGTCGTCCGTCGTCCCCGAACGCGGGCCGGAACTCCCCCTGCGGGTGGTCGCCGTCGGTCGAGACCTGGACGATGCCGACGGGACGTTCGCTGCCCGCTACGGCCTGGCCGACGGCGGCGCCGTCCTCGTCCGGCCCGACGGCATCGTCGCCTGGCGCTGCGTCGAGCCGCCGGCCGATGCCGCGTCGGCGCTCGGTTCGGCGCTTGCGACGGCGACCGGGCGCGGCGCTGACGAGGCGCGCCCGGCCTCGTCGGAGGCCGCCTGATGCGCGGGCCGCGCTGGATGTCGCTGTGGGCCGCGCTCGCCCACCTGGCCTGGGCCTGGGGCTGGTACGTGCCGGCCGACGGCCCGGGTCAGCGGATCGGGAAGTAGATCTCCGTGATCGGCGGGCCCGGCTCGTCCGGGCTCGTCAGGTATGCCTCCCAGCCGGGGGCCGCCTGCTCGAGCCCCTGCTCCAAGATCCAGCTGGCCGCCCGGCTCCAGGCCTCGCCGATCCGCTCGTACGGCCCGACGTGGGTCGTCTTCACGGCCCGGCCGCCCGGGAGCTCGCAGATGTAGACCCGGTCCGTCGGACTGACCGTTCCGGTGAACGGGAATCCGACTTCCGCGACGATCTGTGGCTCGACCGACTCGTAGCGGGCGAACGGATGGCCGGCGTACGACGCCCCCGACTGCGTGATGGCCTGCATCGTCAACTCGAAGGCCTCGCCCATCAGGCGCGGCATCTCGGCGAAGGGTCCCTCGATCCGGACGACGGCGGCCTGACGAGCCGGGAGGTCGATGATCTCCGGCGTGGTCGCCGGGCGGGTCTCGATGGCTTCTGTCATG
>DASTEU010000444.1:0-3483 GCA_035709325.1 Candidatus Limnocylindrales bacterium
CGCCTCGCCGCCCGGGCCGGCCTCATCCGATGCGCCGGTCGCTGCCGCGTCCGGAGCGGGGCCGGTCGGCTCGTCCAGGATCCGGGGCTCGAGGTTGTAGGCCTCGAGATCGTCGGAATGCGGCGCGGGCGCTGCCGTGGCGTAGAGCGAGGCCTTAGCGGCGAGCCGACCGGCCCGGGTGACGTCGAGGACGCCCTGCCAGGCGGCAGGCTCGTCGCCGAACCCGGTCACGAGGAAGACGTCGCTCGGGCGGATCGGCCGGAGCAGCTGGCCGGCCGAGCGGCGGCCGGCGTCGACCCGCTCCTGGAGCACGTCGAGCGGGACCGTCACCGTCGCCCGCTGGTCCCGCGGTCCGAAGTCGAGGCGGCCCGTGGTCGGCTCGACGGTGGGCCACGGGGCGACGGCCAGGGTCGCGAGCGGCCCGTCGATCCGGTCGATCGCGACATATCGGTCCGTGGGACCGATCGGAACGCTCGGGTCGGTGAGCGGGCTCTCGGCGGGCCGCCACGGAGGTGCGCCCGGAGCGGCCTCGGGCCCGGCGGGCGTCTCCGCAGCCCGTTGCTCGTAGATCACGACCGGACGCTACGGCGGCGCCGTCTCGGACGCGTCTCGCGGGGGCCCGGCATCCGCCGCTCGCTCCGTCAGCCGCCGCCCCCGCCCCGGCCGAGGCCCGGTTCGGTCATGAGGCCGGGATCGAGCAGCTCGACGAGGCGGTCGGCGGCGATCCCTCGCTCCGCCGCCAGCTCGCGGATCGTCCGCCCGCTCTTGAGCGCCTCCTTGGCGAGCGCCGCCGCGGCGTCATAGCCGATCTCCGGGGCGAGCGCCGTCGCGAGCATCAGGCCCTGTTCGACGAGCGCCGGCCCGCGGTCGGTCGCGCTGATGCCCGCCACGCAGCGCTCGGCAAGGTTCCGGGCCGACGCTCCGAGCAGCTCGACCGACTCGAGGAGCGAGACCGCGGCGACCGGCATCATGACGTTGAGCTCGAGGAACGAGCCGGTCTGGGCGAAGCCGATCGTCGCGTCGTTGCCGACGACGCGGGCCACGACCATCGTGAGGCTCTCGACGATCACCGGGTTCACCTTGCCGGGCATGATCGAAGAGCCGGGCTGCGTCTCGGGCAGGGCAATCTCGGCGATCCCGGCGCGCGGCCCCATGCCCATGAGGCGGACGTCCGAGGCGATCTTCCAGAGCGACAGCGCGACCGTCCGGAGAGCGCCGTGGGCGGCGATCACCGCGTCGAGCGCGGCCTGGGCGTGAAAGTGGTTGCCGGTTTCGCGGACCGCGAGACCCGTCAGGCGGGCGAGGTTGGCACATGCCAGCGCGGCGTATTCGGGGTGAGCGTTGATGCCCGTCCCGACCGCCGTCCCGCCGAGCGGCACGACGAGCAGCTCGTCGCGCGCCGACCGAGCCCGCCGGAGCGACTCCTCGGCCTGGCCGGCGTAGCCCCGGAACTCCTGGCCGAGACGGATCGGGGTGGCGTCCTGGAGGTGGGTCCGGCCGGTCTTCACCACCGGCCAGAACTCGTCGGCCTTTGTGGCGAGGGCGCCACGGAGCGCGTCGAGGCCGGGCAGGAGCACCTCCTCGATCGCCATCGCGGCGGCGAGCTGCATCGCGGTCGGGATCGTGTCGTTCGAGCTTTGACAGCGGTTGACGTCGTCGTTGGGGTGGACGCGGCGACCCTCGCCGAGGTCGGCTGCGGCGAGGTGGGCGATGACCTCGTTCATGTTCGTGTTCGTCGAGGTGCCCGAGCCCGTCTGGTAGACGTCGATCGGGAAGTGGGCGTCGTAGGCGCCGTCAGCGACCGCGGCAGCGGCCGCCACGATCGCCCGGGCGACGTCGGCGTCGAGGAGGCCGAGCTCGAGGTTCGCTTCGGCGGCCGCCTGCTTCACGAGGGCGAGGGCCCGGATGAAGCGGCGCGGGAACCCCCGCCCGGAGATCGGGAAGTTCTGGACCGCCCGCTGGGTCGACGCCCCGTAGAGCGCGTCCGCGGCGACCTCCATCTCGCCCATCGAGTCGCGCTCGATCCTGGTCGAGCCGGTCGGTCCGTCGGTCATGGAGTCGATTGTAGGCGGCAGTTGGGCGCCGGGCCGCGGGCAGCGCTCGGCCTGAGGGCGCCCGAGCGTTACCGGACGCCGAGTCGACGGCGACAGGCCGCCCGACCCTCCTCGATGTACGACGCGTCGCCGAGCAGCACGAAGTTCGCATCGGCCCCGATCATGAGGGAGTCGATCTCGAAGGCCAGCCGGGTCGGCTCCTCGTCGGGCGGCAGTTCGCCGGCCTCGATCGCTTCCCGCGCGAACTCCTCGATCAATCCCAGCCACGCCCGCTGCTCTTCGGCCAGGCGGGCCCGCACCGCCTCGCGTCGCGTCGCGGGGTCGACCGCGGTGTAGACGAAGAAGCAGCCGCCCGGAAAGTCTCCGCTGCCGACGAAGTCGAAGAAGGCGTCGACGAGCGCGAGGAGGCGGTTTCGGCCGGGTGGGACGGCGAGGGCGGGATCGACGATCACCCGGCCGTACAACTCGACGGCCGCCTCGATCGTCGCCAGCTGCAGTTCCTCCTTCGAGCGAAAGTGGGCATAGAGCCCGCTCTTGCTCATCCCGAGGACCTCGGCCAGCCGGCCGATGGACAGACCCTCGAGACCCTCGACGGTGGTCAACCGGGCGGCTGCGTCGAGAATTGCCGCCCGGCTCTTCTCGCCGCGTTCGGTTCGGGGGGCGGGGTCGTGGACCGTGGGCATGGTCTTGACAAAATAGCACGATCGGTCGTTAACTCCGAATAGCACGACCGATCGTGCTATTGCCCGAAGCGAGAGGGACGCCATGGCCGGCGAGGTTGAAACGTTCCAGGTATCGGTCGATGCCGCGGAGGCATACGAGGCGACGTTCGTGCCGGCGCTGTTCGCCGACTGGGCCGACCACGTCGTCGACGCCGCAGGAGTCCGCCCGGGGCTGGCCGTCCTCGACGTCGCCTGCGGGACCGGCGCGGTGACGCGGATCGCGGCCGAGCGACTGGGCGGATCGGGCCGAATCGTCGGCCTCGACCTGAACGAAGGCATGCTCGGCGTCGCACGACGGCTGCGCCCGGAGATCGAGTGGGTCCTCGGAGACGCCACGAACCTCCCGTTCGAGGACGCCACGTTCGATGCGGTGCTCTGCCAGGCGGCCCTCATGTTCGTGCCGGACCCCGGAAGGGCGATCGCCGAGATGGCCCGGGTCGTCCGGCCGGACGGGACCGTGGCGGTCCAGGTGTGGGCCGGACGCGAGGCGCAGCACGGGTTCAAACCGGTGTACGAGATCATCGCCCGGCATGCCGGTCCCTCCGCGGTCGACCTCGTGAGCGCCTACTGGGTGCTGGGCGACCTGGGGGCGCTGGGACGGCTCTTCGCATCGGCCGCCCTCGAGATCACGGGCACGATCACGAGGACGGGTGCGATCCGGATGCCCTCGATCGACGCCTACGTCACGACCGAGGTCGAAGGGACGC
>DASTEU010000445.1:0-3712 GCA_035709325.1 Candidatus Limnocylindrales bacterium
GGAACGACTTCATCGTGATCGACCTGCACCCCTCGTACGGCGCGATCAACCAGGCGGTCTTCGAGCTGGCCGACCGGATCCTCGTTCCGGTCACGCCCGACGTCCCGGCCCTCCGCGCGGCCGTCCAGCTGCGCGACGTGGCGATCGAGCTCGATCTCGCGGATCGCCTTGCCCTCATCATCAACCGGGCCAACAGCGGCGTATCGGTCGCGGACATGGAGCGGACCGTGGGGATGCCGGCGCTCGCGCTGATCCGGTCCGGCGGGCTGCACTTCGTGCGGGCCGCCAACGAAGGCCGGACCGTCATCGAGATGTACCCGCGGGAGCGGATCACCGCCGACTTCGAGGCGCTCGCCGAGCTGCTGGTGCGGCCCACGGCCGAGCGCCGCGAGGACGCCCCGGTCGCCGCGGCCGTCGGGAGTCGGGCCGGGTTCCGGCTGTTCGGCCGGGCCAAGGACGTCGCCCGGGCCTGATCGCTCGGTCAGCGCTCAGCCGGATTCAGGCGAGCCGGGCCAGCGCTTCGGGCAGCTCAGCGAGCGAATCGATCGTCGCAGTTGCGGCAACCTGACGTCCGTCGGACGCCTGGATGAAGGCCCACGGGCCGCGCCGGACGAAGATCGCCGCCAGGCCCGCCCGGGCCGCCGGCTCGACGTCGTTGTCGAGTCGGTCGCCGACGTAGGCGACTTCATTCGCCGCCAGATCCAGTTCGGCCAAAATCCGCTCGAAGAAGGCGGGGTCCGGCTTCGCGACGCCCCAGCCCTCCGACGAGGCCGCGATCTCGAGCGGCACGCCGAGGGCATGCAGCACGGCTTCGGTCGAGGTCGGCTGATTGCCGGCGATCCCCAGCCGGTAGCCTGCCGTCGCGAGGCGCCGGAGGCAGTCGAGCGCGTCGGGATAGAGGTCGTCGATCGTCACGATCGGACGGCGGCCCGCCGCCTGGCGGGCTCGGATCTCGGCTCCGACGTCCAGGCCGGGTCGCAGGATCTCGAAGACCTCGCGATGATCTCCGCCGCGGGCGATCACGGCGCCCAGCACGCCGAACAGCGTCAGCGGCGGGACGCCGAGCCAGTCGGCCCAGTCGCCCCACGCGTCGGTCTCGTCGACGAGCGTCTCACCGACGTCGAAGACCACGGCCCGGATCGTCATGAGTGCGTCACCGAGTCGCCGCAGGGGCGACCTACGATCGATCCTGCCAGGTGATGCCGCCGAGGGGTGCGCCGGGCAGCTTCTGGGGCTTGAGCCCGGTCCGCTTGTCGATCTGCTCCACGCCGCGCAGGTAGAAGCGGTTGACGAGGACTGTGTCGACCTCGGGATCGCCGACCCGCTGCTCGCCGAGCGTCGCGACCGCATCGACGACCGGGACGAACATCTCCGTCGCCCGGTCGAGCAGCCGGTCTGGCTCCATGCCCGGGTGGAGGTACACGGTGCCGACGATCCGGAACGGCGGCGCTTCGAGGGCCACGTCGAACGAGACCTTGTGGACCCTGTGGGCCGCCCGCTCCGTATCGGTCAGCTCGGGCATCGACCCCTCGCCGGCGAGGACGACGATCAGATCGTAGGGGTCGACGCTCCGGAGTCCCGGCGCCGGCGAGAGCGGCGCGGAGCCGTCGATCGGCGCCCATTCGACGTCGCTGATCGCGATCGCCTCACGTTTGTTGAGAGCGTCGGAGAGGCGGCCTTCGACCTGCATCCGGCCGACGAGCCGCCACTCCTCGGTGAGGCCGTCGAAGACGATGCCGGTCCGCTTGGAGCGAGGCGGCGCCGGGGCGGCGGCCGGCCGCGGCCCGGGATCCGGCTTCTTGCGGCGCAGGAAGTTGAACGGCACGCGGGCTAGTCCTCGGACTTCCAGCTCGCCTCGCGAATCGTCTCGACGACCGCGGCGTCGGCCAGGGTCGTGGTATCGCCGAGCGAGCGGCCCTCCGCGATGTCCCGCAGCAGCCGGCGCATGATCTTGCCCGAGCGGGTCTTGGGAAGGTCCGGCGTGAAGAGCAGGAACTTCGGCTTGGCGATCGGGCCGATGACCTTGGCGACGTGCTCCCGCAGCTCCCGGCCGAGCCCCTCGTCGCCCTCTCGCCCGCCGCGCAGGATCACGAAGGCGAAGATCGCCTGGCCGCTGATCGGATCGTTCTTGCCCACGACCGCCGCCTCGGCGACCGCCTTGTGGTCGACGAGCGCCGACTCGACCTCGATCGTCGAGATCCGGTGGCCCGACACGTTCATCACGTCGTCCACCCGGCCCAGGAGCCAGAGGTAGCCGTCCGTGTCGCGTTTTGCGCCGTCACCGGCGAAGTACATGCCCGGGAAGCGGCTCCAGTAGGTCTGCCGGTAGCGCTCGGGGTCGCCGTAGATGCCGCGGAGCATCGCGGGCCACGGCCGCTTGAGGACGAGGTAGCCGCCGCCGCCCGGTGGGACGCTGTTGCCGGCGGCGTCGACGACGTCGGCCTCGACGCCGGGGAACGGGAACGTCGCCGAACCCGGCTTCGTGGTGGTGACGCCGGGAAGTGGCGTGATCATGATCATCCCGGTCTCGGTCTGCCACCACGTGTCGACGACCGGCGCCGTTCCGCCGCCGATGTGTTCGTGGTACCAGAGCCAGGCCTCCGGGTTGATCGGTTCGCCGACCGATCCGAGCACCCGCAGCGAACTGAGGTCGTGTTTCGCCGGGAATGCTTCACCCTGCTTCATGAAGGCCCGGATCGCGGTCGGCGCGCAGTAGAGGATCGTGACCTTGTAGTCCTCGACGATCTGCCACCAGCGATCCCAGGCGGGCGCGTCGGGCGAACCTTCGTAGAGGACCCCGGTCGTCGCATTGGCCAGCGGTCCGTAGACGATGTAGCTGTGGCCGGTCACCCAGCCGACGTCGGCGGCGCACCAGTACACGTCGTCGGGCTTCACGTCGAAGATCATCTCGTGGGTGTACGAGGTCCCGACCAGGTAGCCCGCGCTCGTGTGGATGATGCCCTTCGGCTTGGCGGTCGTGCCCGACGTGTAGAGCAAGTAGAGCATGTGCTCGGAGTCGACCGGCGTCGGTGGGCAGTGGGCCGGCTGGCGCTCCACGATGTCGTGCCACCAGACGTCACGTCCCTCGGTGACGTTCGTCTCGACCGCATCGCCGAGGCGCCTGACCATCAGGACGTGCTCGATCGACGTCGTCTGGTCGACGGCCTCGTCGACGGCCGCTTTCAGCGGCATCGCCTTGCCGCGTCGGTAGCTGCCGTCGGCGGTGATGACCAGCTTCGCCTTGGCGTCGTTGATGCGGCCGCTGAGCGCCTCCGCCGAAAAGCCGGCGAAGACGACCGTGTGGGGCGCGCCGAGCCGGGCGCAGGCCAGCATCGCGATCGGGAGCTCGGGGATCATCGGCATGTAGATCGCGACCCGGTCGCCCTTCTCGATGCCGAGCTCCTTGAGGGCGTTGGCCGCCTTCTGGACCTCGCGATGGAGGTCGCCATAGGTGATCGTTCGAGTGTCGCCCGGCTCGCCGATCCAGTGGTAGGCGACCTTGTTGCCGAGGCCCCGCTCGACGTGGCGATCGACGCAGTTGTAGCTGACGTTCAACTCGCCGCCGACGAACCACTTTGCGAACGGCAGGTCCCACTCGAGCGTCGTCTCGAACGGCGTCGACCAGTCGATCCGCTCGCGGGCGATCTTCGCCCAGAACGCCTCGACGTCGCGCTCCGCCTCCTCGTACAGGTCGGCGGTCGCGTTGGCCTGG
>DASTEU010000446.1:0-3962 GCA_035709325.1 Candidatus Limnocylindrales bacterium
GAGGCGTGGGGCCCGGGCGCCGATCAGGCGCTCGATGCAGCCGCCGGGCTCGCCGGTCTCGACGACGACCGCTCCGGTTTCCGGCCGGCGCAGCCGCTCGTCGCACAGCTCGACCGGCGCTTGGCGGGTCTGCGCATCGGCCGCTCCGGGGCCGTCCTCGAGGCGCTGATCCCGGCGATCCTCGAGCAGAAGGTGACCGGCACCGAGGCGCGCCGCGGCTACCGCGGCCTGATCGCCCAGTGGGGCGAACCGGCGCCGGGCCCATTCGGGCTCCGCCTCCTGCCGCCGCCCCGCGCGATCGCGGCCATCCCCTACTTCGCGCTCCACGCCTTCGGCGTCGAGCGCCGCCGGGCCGACCTCCTGCGGACCGTTGCCGCCAGGGCCGGCCGCTTCGACGAGATCGTCGGCCTGCCGCTGGACGACGCGTACCGGCGGCTCACCGCCCTGCCGGGCCTCGGGCCCTGGACGGCGGCCGAGGTGGCGTTGCGGGCGCTCGGCGACGCTGATGCGGTGAGCGTCGGCGACTACCACCTGCCCAGCCTCGTCTCGTTCGCCTTCACCGGCGAGCGCCGCGGGACCGACGAACGGATGCTCGAGCTCCTCGAGCCGTTCCGCCCCCATCGCGGCCGGGTGATCCGACTGCTCGAGGCCGGCGGCGTCCGGCCGGCAGCGCACGGCCCGCGAATGGCGCCCCGCTCGATCGCCGCAATCTGAGCGCGGCGCCCCGCCCGGCGGCCGTGCGCCGGAATGGAAACGAGGGCGCGGATCGCTCCGCGCCCTCGTCGGTGGGCCGTGTGGGCCGGGGTCAGGCCCGGGAGCGGCGCGGCTGGAGCGCCGCCAGGATCGCCACCGCGGCGAGCAGGCCGGCAACGACGAGCATCGCCGGGAACGCGGACCGGTCGCCGCCATCGGCGGACGCGACGTCGGTGGCAGGTGGCGTGGGCTGGGGCGTGCCGACGACGCCGCCGACCTCGCCGGTCGGGCTCGGCCCTTCGGACTCGGCCGGCTCCTCCGACCCGGTCGGGGTCGGCTCCGGCGTCGGGCTCGGGGTGACTTCGGGCGTGGGGGTCGGGTCGTCACCCTCGTCGTAGCAGAACGAGATGTGGCTGATGCCGTTGCCGCTGCCGGCCTGCGGGCCGAGGTCCGTGTCTCCGGTCGACTCCGGGTCGTAGACGTAGAGATTGTGCTTGTCGCTGCCGGCCTTGACGAAGACCGCGTCGACGCCGATGTTCGAGCTCCAGTCGAACGAGCCGGGCGTGCCGCCGCTCGAGTTCTCGAAGTTCGAGATCGTGACGCTGAGGGTCCCATCGGTGTGGGTCCCGTTGGAGAGGTTGGCGCCCTCGAGCTTGACCTCGGTCCAGGTGCCGCCGAACTGCTCGGCGAAGTCGCCGCAGTCGGGATTGCCGCCGTTGATCGCGATCGGGGTCACCGACGCGGCCGAGACGATTCCGGCCGTGCCGGCGAGCATCGAAAGCGAGAGGAGGCCGACGCCGCCGATCGCGCGGATGCGCCGCCCGGCGGCGGAAGGAATGGTGGACGTTGGCATGGTCACGGGTGCTGCTCCTTCGGTCGCCGGATCCTGGCGGATCCGGGTCGTGGTCGGTGGACGACGCCTTCGGTCGGGCGTCCGGTCTCCCCTGCGACCGGGCCCGCGGCCGACGCGGATCCCCGCTCCTGGTCGGCCTGCCGCCGGAGCGCCGCGACCAGCCCGAGCAGCTGGGCGTCGTTCCGGAAGACACCGGATCGGCCGGTCCCGACGTGCTGGACGGTGCCGCGCGTCCCGTCGGGGGCGGCAGCATCGCCGGCGCTCTCGCCGGGACTCCAGATCCGGAGTACGAAGGTGTCCATGGGCAGAGTCTCCGGTTTCGACTTCAGCCGGCCTTAAGGCCCGGTGAAACACGGAGCCCGGGCTCCGTCGAAGGGAGCCCGGGCTCCGAGGCGATCGGACGCGTCGGTCGGGGGGAGCCGAGGCGATCGACGCCGGGGAATTAGGCGTCTGGGTCGGGCGCCGGCTGATGAGGCGGGCGAGCGCGCCGCCGGTCAGGCGGGCGAGCGCGCTCCGAGGATCCGGAGGAGGAGTGGTCCGCCGGGCCCGGGCCGCGTCTCGCCGTGTGGCGGCCGGGCACCGAGGGGCTCCGGCTCCGCGTCATAGGAGAAGGCGACGTAGCGGATGCCGGTCCCGTCCCCTGCGCCGGCGCTCGTGCCGGTGCCGGCGGTCAGCGGACCGATCTGGAACGAGACGTCGTCCCCGTCGAGCCCGGTTCGGACGATGACGAGCGCGATCGGCCGATCGGCCTTCCACTCGAACGTGTCCGGCGCCCCGGCCGCGGCCGCGCCGAGCCCCGAGATCTCGACGGTCAATCGACCGTCGGTGTGGAATCCGTTCGTCAGCCGGTCGCCGTCGATCCGCATCTGCCGCCGGGAAATGCGGCCGACGCGACGCAGGCGAAGGCCTGCCGGGTCGATCTGCGTAAGCGTTCGGTCCATGGCCTCGAGGTGCTCCAGGTGCGGCGGACGGGTCCGCGGTGTTCGTCGTTGAGCCGCATCCTCCGGATCGCGGTTTCGGTCGTCTTAGGCTGCGCTGAAACCCTCCGCGCCGACATGGACAGGCGTCACGGCCGGACCTCGACGAAGGCCCGTGCCGCGCCGGCGGCCCGTCGCGAAGAGCCGGGGCGGGTCTCTCGCGGGTCACTCGCGGGGTACTTGACGCCCGCGACCGTTTGCCCGCACGATCCTCCGGACGCTGGATTGCGTCACCTATCACGAGCGGCCCGAGAGTCCTGGCTCGACGAAGGCCCGGCAGCCGACCCGCGGCGCTCAGCGCGGGAACGGTGCCCCTGCCAGGTGCGATAGGAGCGGAGCGCGTGTTCCCTCACCACCTCGGTCGGGCCTGACCGATGGTCGACCTCGTCACCCCGCCGGCCGCCGCCGGTGACACCCGCCGTCCTCCCCGTCCGAGATCGCGCGAGGAGCGGGCACGCCTGCTGGCGCCGCTGCTCGCCCAGCGCATCCTCGTCATCGACGGCGCGATGGGAACCCTCATCCAGTCCTATCAGCTCGACGAGGCCGGCTACCGCGGCGCGGGCGGGCCACTCGGCGACGAGCGCTTCCGCGATCATCCGCGCGACCTGCGCGGCGACAACGACCTGCTCTCGCTGACCCGGCCGGACATCGTCCGGGCGATCCACGACGCGTATCTCGACGCCGGCGCGGACATCATCGAGACGAACACGTTCACAGCGACCCGGATCGCCCAGGCCGACTACGGCCTCGAACCGGTCGTCCGCGAGATGAACGCGGCGGCAGCCCGACTGGCCCGCGAGGCGGCCGACGCCGCGGAGGCCGCCGAGCCGGGCCGGCCGCGCTTCGTCGCCGGCGCCCTCGGGCCGACGAACCGGACGGCCTCGATCTCGCCCGACGTCAACGACGCGGGCGCCCGCAACGTGACGTTCGAGCAGCTCGCGGCCGCGTATCGCGAGGCGGCGGACGGTCTCATCGAGGGCGGCGCGGACATCGTCCTGATCGAGACGATCTTCGACACGCTCAACGGCAAGGCCGCGATCTTCGGCGTCGAGGAGGCGTTCGAGACGGCCGGCGTGCGCCTGCCGCTCATCGTGTCGGGGACGATCGTCGACGCGTCCGGCCGGACCCTCAGCGGCCAGACGGTCGAGGCGTTCTGGACCTCGATCGCCCACGCCCGGCCGGTCGTCGTCGGGTTGAACTGCGCGCTCGGCGCGGCCGCCCTCCGGCCCCACGTCGCGGACCTGTCGCGGGTCGCGCCGATCCCGGTCTCGGTCTACCCGAACGCGGGCCTTCCGAATGAGTTCGGTGGCTACGACGACACGCCCGAATCGATGGCCCACGTCATCGGCGGCTTCGCCCGCGACGGCCTCGTCAACATCGCGGGAGGGTGCTGCGGGACCACCCCGGCCCACGTCCGGGCGGTCGCCGAGGCGGTCGCC
>DASTEU010000447.1:0-3131 GCA_035709325.1 Candidatus Limnocylindrales bacterium
GCCACCCGGTCAACCAGTCGATCATGGAGCTCCTGATCATGATCGACGCCTTCAAGCGGGCGAGTGCGGGTCGGATCACGGCCGTCGTGCCGTTCTACGCCTACGGCCGGTCGGACAAGAAGGACCAGCCGCGGGTCCCGATCACCGCCCGCCTGATCGCTGACATGATCACGGTGGCAGGTGCCGACCGGGTCCTGGCGATGGACCTCCACCAGGGCCAGATCCAGGGCTTCTTCAACATCCCCGTCGACGAGCTCACCGCCGTCCACATCCTGTCGAACTACTTCAAGCACAAGCACCTCGAGGACCTCGTGGTCGTGACCGACCTCGGCTTCGCGAAACGGGCTCGCACGTTCGCGGAGCTGCTCGAGGCGCCCCTCGCGGTCATCGAGAAGCGTCGCATCGGCAACCTCGACCGGGCCGAGCTCATGAACGTCATCGGCGACGTCCGCGGCCGGCGCGCGATCATCGTGGACGACGAGATCGACACCGGCGGGACGCTGACCGAGATCGTCCGGGCCCTCGAGCGGGAGGACGTCTCCGAGATCTACGCCTGTGCCACGCACGGCGTCCTGAGCGGCCCGGCCGTCGAGAAGATCCGCGACTCGAGCCTGCGCGAGCTCGTCCTCACCGACACCGTTCCGCTGCCGGCCCTCAAGCGCCTGCCGAAGATCACGACGCTGTCCGTCGCGCCGTTGATCGGCGAGGCGATCAAGCGCATCCACCGTGGCGAGTCGGTCGGCGCGCTGTTCAGCAGCGAGGTCTCGTTCACCCAGGAGATGCTCCTCTGGGAGGACGGCCAGCAGAAACGCGTCGACACGCGGAACGAGCCGGGCCACGAGCCGAGCGACGGCGACGGCGACGACGCGGAACCCGAACCAGCTGCGGAGCTCGCGTCCGCCATGCCACCGGGCGAGCGATGAGCCTGCAGCTGCATCGCCCCGACGGCCGCGGCGGCGTCGAGCCGCGCAAGGTCAAGGAGCCGAACTGGCGGCGCCAGCTGCGCTCCCCGCGCTGGGGTTCGGCCCGCCGTGACGGGAAGCTGCCGGCGCTGCCGAACACGGAGATGGATCCCACGTCGACCTGGCTGGCAGTCCTCTTCTGGGTCTCCCTCGCCGCCCTGACGTTCATCCTGCTCGTCGCCGGCTACGGAACCGGTTTCTGGGGCTGAACGCTCCGAGGTCCGAGGGCGAGCTCCGGCGAGGCTATCGGCGAAAGGTTCTCGGGGCGGCCCCGCCTATACTTGCCCGGCCATGCGATTCCTTTCCCGTTTCGTCGACTCCAACGACCGTGAGCTTCGACGCATCCAGCCGCTCATCGACGAGGCGAACGCCCTCGAACCCGAGCTCCAGGCCCTCTCCGACGACGAGATCCGGGCGCGCTTCGCCGAGATCCGAGAGGAGGTCCGCGAGGCGGCCGAACCCGACGAACCGTCCGACGACGAGCTCCATCACCCCGAGCTCGAGCGGCGGCGCGAGCTGGCCAAGGAGCGCCGGAAGCGGGAGAACGAGCGGATCCAGGCGGCGCTCGACGACGTGATCGTCGACGTCTTCGCGATGGGCCGCGAGGCGATGTGGCGGACCCTCGGGATGCGCCAGTACGACGTCCAGCTCATGGGCGGGATCGTCCTGCACCAGGGAAAGATCGCCGAGATGAAGACCGGCGAGGGCAAGACGTTCCTGCCGACCCTCGCAGCGGCCCTCAACGCCCTCGCCGGCCGAGGGGCCCACATCGTGACGGTCAACGACTACCTGGCCCGGCGCGACCCCCAGTGGATGGGGCCGGTCTTCCATTTCCTCGGCCTGTCGGTCGGGATGATCACCCACGACGCCTCGTACGTGTTCGAGCCCGGTTACCCGACCTCCGACGAGCGGCTCATCAACCTCCGGCCGGTCAGCCGCCGGGAGGCCTACGCCGCCGACATCACGTACGGCACGAACAACGAGTTCGGCTTCGACTACCTCCGCGACAACATGGTCGTCGAGCTCGACCAGCGAGTGCAGCGCGAGCGGTTCTTCGCGATCGTCGACGAGGTCGACAACATCCTCATCGACGAGGCCCGCACGCCGCTGATCATCAGCGGCCAGGCCGAGGAGTCGGGCGACCTCTACTACACGTTCGCCCGGCTGGTCCCGAAGCTGAAGGGCCGGCCCGAAGGCGCCGAGGAGGGCGGCGACTACTTCGTCGACCTCAAGGACCGGGCGGTCTCGCCGACCGAGGAGGGCATCGACAAGATCGAGAAGCTCCTCGGCGTCCCGAACCTCTACGACGCCGATCCGCGACTCGCCCGCCACTTCGAGCAGGCGCTTCGGGCCCACGCCCTCTACCGCCGCGACAAGGACTACCTCGTCAAGGACGGCGAGATCGTCATCGTCGACGAATTCACCGGCCGCCAGATGCCGGGCCGCCGCTGGAGCGAGGGCCTCCACCAGGCGATCGAGGCGAAGGAGGGGCTGCGGGTCCAGCGCGAGAGCGTGACGCTGGCGACGATCACCTTCCAGAACTACTTCCGGCTCTACGACAAGCTCGCCGGCATGACCGGCACGGCGATGACCGAAGCCGAGGAGTTCCACAAGATCTACAACCTCGAGGTCGTGGCGATCCCGACCCACCGCCCGATGATCCGCGAGGACGACGCCGACCTCGTCTTCCGCAACGAACCGGGCAAGTTCAACGCCGTCATCGACGAGATCGTTGAGATGCAGGAGCAGGGTCGGCCGGTCCTCGTCGGCACCGTGACCGTCGAGAAGTCCGAGGTCCTCTCGACGATGCTCAAGCGGCGGGGGATCAAACACGAGGTCCTCAACGCGAAGTTCCACGAGAAGGAGTCGGCGATCGTCGCCCAGGCCGGCCGAACGGGCGCGGTCACGATCGCGACGAACATGGCCGGCCGCGGGACGGACATCCTCCTCGGCGGCAACCCAGCCGGGCTCGCATCCGAGATCCTCCACAAGCGCGGGCTCAACCCGGCCGAGGTCGACAAGGCGACCTACGACGCGGCGATGGCCGAGGCGCGCGCGGTCACGGACGAGGACCACGAGCGGGTCGTCGCCGCCGGCGGCCTCCACATCGTCGGCACCGAGCGCCACGACTCGCGGCGCATCGACAACCAGCTCCGCGGCCGGGCCGGC
>DASTEU010000448.1:0-2189 GCA_035709325.1 Candidatus Limnocylindrales bacterium
TGGAACGGCCGGCCCCACCGGGGCCGGCCGTTCCGATTCGGTGACAGCGCCCAGGGCGGCGGGGGGTGGCCCGCTGATCAGCCCTTCGCGCTGTTGCTGCCGTGGATGCCCTCGCGGTCGACGATCCGCTCGCCGCCCTCGGTGGCACCGCCGGCGCCGGTGCCGGTCCGGCGGGTCACGTCCTGGTCGGGTCGCCCGGCGTAGGCGGCCTGGTCGTCGCCGCCTCGCCCCAACGCGGGATTGGGGACCGACTCAGGCCACGGCGCGTTCGGGTCGTGGGTGGCCGGGCCGTGCTTGCCGAACTTCTCGCGGCGGCGCTGCTCGCGGTTCGGCTTCACCTCGTCCTGCTTGGGTTCGGACTTCTTCTTCTTGGTAGCCATGCGGTCAGCATGCGCCTGTCGCGCCACTCGTGCAGCGGCACACCGGCCGGTCGGCTCGCCGGCGGCTTACAGCCGGCCGGCCTCCAGTTCGTTGCGGATCCAGGGGATGACCTCATCGAGCATCACCTCGAGCGACGTCGTCGCCTCGTAGCCAAGAACCGCCTTCGCCTTTCGCGTGTCGGGCACGCGGAGCTGGACGTCGTGCTCGAACGGTGGATCGGACACATACGAGAACGGCCTGCCATCGCCATGGACCTTCGTCCAGACGCACTCGGCGAGCTCGAGGACCGTCGTCGAGCGAGCCGTGGAGAGGTTGAAGTCCTCGTTGACGGCCTTCGGGCTCTCCATCGCGAGGCGGATGCCGTGGGCCAGGTCGCCGCCGTACGTGTAATGACGGACCTGCGAGCCGTCGCCGAGGATGTGCAGCGGATCCTGACCCTTGATGACCTTGAGGACCAGGTCGGGGACGACATGCGAGAGGGCGAGCTTGACGTTGCCCGACATCACGTCGGTATCGCGGACGGCCCGCCGCTCGCCGATGCCAACGCAGTTGAATGGTCGGACGATCGTATAGGGCAACGCGTACTGCTCCCAGGCGCCCCTGGCGAAGTACTCCGAGGCGAGTTTCTGGAACCCGTACGTGGAGACCGGCGGCGGCGAGGTGAGCTGGGCGCCCTCGGGCGTCGGAAAGACCGTCGCCGACTCGTAGACCATCGACGAGCTGATGACGACGATCCGTTCGAGATGGCCGTCGCGATGGGCGGCGATCGCTGCGTCGAACGTCGAGGCAAGGATTCGCTCGTTCTCGGCGAGCAGGTCGTAGGCGAACTCGTGGAAGTAGCTGATCCCGCCGATCATCGCCGCCGCGGCGACGACCTGGTCGCAATCGGCGGCCAGCTCGCGCATGAGCGCGGCGTCCTTCGCGTCTCCCTCAACGAAGCGATACCGCTTGTCGGCGTCGTACGACTTCGTGAGCCGGCCGTACTTGCTGAAGTCGTCGAGCCCGATCACCTCGTGGCCGGCATCGAGGAGCTCAGGGACGAGGTACCCGTTGATGAACCCGGCGGCGCCGGTGACGAGGACCTTCACAGGCGGATGCCGTTCCCGAGCGCGCCCCATATGTCGACCACGTCGCGGCCGCCGATCTCGAGGCCCGAATATGCCTTGTGTGGCGCGCCGAGGACCAGCACGTCGCTCTCCTCGAGCACGCATTCGAGCGTCGTGAGGCGTTCATCGCGGACGTACGGGTCGGTGCAGATGACGCGAGCGCCGGACCAAATCAATAGCTTCCTCAGCTTGTAGCTGAGCGACGCGCGAGGGTCGTCCGATTCCGCCTTGAAGGCCATCCCGAGGATGCCGACCGTCCGGCCGCGAAGCCCGCCGTAACGCCGCTCGAGGGCGGACACGATATACGCCGGCAAGCCCTCGTTGACCTGCATCGCCGACTGACCGAGGGGGAAGTGGTCGATCGTGAAGGCCGCGAGCTGCATCGTGTCCTTGAAGAGGCACGGCCCGGCGGCGAAACCCGGGCCGGGCAGGTCCGCTGCCCGGGGGTAGTCGTGGCGGATGGCGTGGAGGACGTTCGTGTAGTCCACGCCGGCCTGGTCGGCAATCATGAAGAACTGGTTGGCGACGGCGAATTTCATATACCGCCAGGTGTTCGTGAAGAGCTTCGCGAGCTCGGCCTCCTTCGTCGTCGTCCGGATCGTCTGGCTCGCGAGTCGCCCGAACAGCGCGGCGGCCCGCGACGCGGCGGCCTCGCTGTCGGCCCCGATGATCTGGGGCAGGCTGTGGAGCTCCTCGAGGGCG
>DASTEU010000449.1:0-6050 GCA_035709325.1 Candidatus Limnocylindrales bacterium
CGCCCCGACGACGCTGACCTTGCGCTTGTGGAGATAGCTGGCGAGGACCCAGGTGATCGTCGCGGCGCCGGCCGCGGTGTTCGTCACGAGGAGCGCGTTGGCGGCGAGGCCGTCGGCCGCGAGGGCCGACCCGGCGTTGAAACCGAACCAGCCGAACCACAGGAGGCCCGCCCCGAGGACGGTCATCGGGATGTCGTGGGGCTCCATCGAGTCGCCGTTCGCGACCCGCCGGCCGATCAGGAGCGCGACGATGAGCGCCGAGACACCCGAGGAGGCGTGGACCACGGTGCCGCCGGCGAAGTCGAGCGCCCCGAGCTTGTAGAGCCAGCCGTCGGCCGACCAGACCCAGTGGGCGATCGGCGAGTAGACGAGCACCGACCACAGGACGGTGAAGATGACGAAGCTGGCGAAGCGCTTGCGCTCGGCGAAGGCGCCGGTGATCAGGGCCGGCGTGATCGCCGCGAACATCAGCTGGAACGCGGCGAAGAGGACGAACGGGATCGTCGTGCCGTAGACGGCGCTCGGCTCGAGGCCGACGTTCATGAACCCGGCGAAGTCGAGACCGCCGACGAGGCCGAGGCCCCCGACGTCGGTCCCGAACGCAAGCGAGAACCCGACAAGGACCCAGACGACGCTGACGAGGGCCAGCCCGAAGAAGCTGTGCATGATCGTCGAGAGGACGTTCTTGCGCCGCACCAGGCCGCCGTAGAAGAGGGCCAGCCCGGGGAGCATGACCATCACGAGCGCCGTGGCGACGAGGAGCCAGGCCGTGTTGCCGGTGTCCAAGGATGAACCTCCTTCTCTCCGCGACCTCACGCGACGCGTCGTCGCGCTCCTTGCCCCGAGGCTAGGCCCGTGATCGGCCGCGGTCGGCACCCGAGGCAGGGGCGGAAGGGATGCGATTCGGTGGCGTGCGGGATGCGAGATGGGCCCGGCGGCACCGGATTCCTGCCACGACGTGTCCGATTTGGGTAGCGGGCGCCGCACGCGGACGCTAGGCTGACCGAAACCATCTGGTTCGATGCGGAGGAACAACTGGATGAGACGGGCATTCGGTGCCTTGCTGACCCTGGTGCTCGTGACGGCCTGTTCGAGCCCGCCGGCCGCGGTGCCGGCGTCCGGCGGCACGACGGTGACCGGCCCCGGTGAGCTGCCGTCGATCTCCGCCGTCTGGTTCGGGACCGCGTTCGATCCGGCCACGCTCGCCCTGACCGACAAGGCGAGCTCGTTCAAGGCCGGCACGCCGCTCGTCGCGATCGGCACGCTCCTCGCGCCACGAGCCCAGGAGGAGATGTCGGTCACGGTCGAGACCGGGGGCACGGTTCGCCACACCGTCCCGGTGACCGCCGGCGTCGGCAACACGTACGCCGCAGACCTCAGCCCCCTCAACCTGGGGCCTGGCCACTACCTGATCGAGTTCGAGGACAGCACCCGCAAGTCACTCGCGTCGGCGAGCGTGACGATCACGCCCTGATCGCGGCCGCGACGCCTAACGGGCGAGCCCCCGAATCGTTCCTGAATCGAGGCCCCCTCAGCGACGTCGTCCCCCGGCGGTGGTTCCTGATGGGGGCCTCGTCGCGTTCGCGCGGCGGTCGGCGGCGGGCCGGTCGGTCGTCGGGATCAGGCGGTGAGCCGGGTGGGATTCGAACCCACGACACAGGGATTAAAAGTCCCCTGCTCTGCCACTGAGCTACCGGCCCGCGCCAAGCCTACCCGAGGCGACCCGCCGGCTCAGGCTCGCTCGTACGCCTCACGCAGCCAGCCGAGCAGCTCGCCGTCGATCTCGTCGGCCGCGCCGATCCGGACCCGGTGGGTGCACATCCCGCTCGTGGGCTCGAGCCGCCGGTCGGACCCGCGGCCTGGCAGGTTGAGGCCCACCTCGAGCTTGCCAGCCGGACCCGGGCCGACCGTCCCGAATTGCTTGCGTCGGCGAAGGCTGACGTAGGCCTTCTTCGGGGCGAGCTCGACGTCGTCGCCGAACGACCGGACCGCGCTGACGACGGCGTCATGGAGGGGGCGAATTGCCGCCTTCGGGCCGGCGTACATCGTCGCCACGAGCTCATCGCCGGCCGGTCGCTCGTCGGGGCGCAGGGCCGTGTGGGCGGCAAGGTTCGCAAAGCCATGGCTCATCCCGTGCTCGCGCTTGAGCATCGCCACGATCTCGCCGTGGCGGGCCAGGCCGCTCGCGCGGATCAGGGCAACCCAGTCCCCGAGCGGCCGGCCGGTCCTGGCCGGGTAGTTCGCGATCATCGTGGCGGTGGCCTCGTCAACGCTCGACATCTGACCTCCTCGTGCTGGCCGGATCATGCCGGACCCGACGATGCGACGAGCGGAAATCCCGCCGATCGACGTTTCGGTCACGCGTCCGTGTCAGCGGCGGTCGTGGATCTCCGGGTTGACCGGGGTCGGGAGGCGCTCCCCTCGCAGCCCCGCCAGGAGGTTCGCCGCCGCCATCTCGGCCATCTTCGCCCGCGTGGCGCGCGACGCCGACGCGATGTGGGGCACGACGAGGCAGTTGTCGAGCTCGAGCAGCGGGTCGTCGGGCGCGATCGGTTCGGGGTCCGTGACGTCGAGGGCGGCGGCGAAGATCTCGCCGCCACGGAGGGCGGCATGGAGCGCCGCCAGGTCGACGACCGGGCCGCGGGACGTGTTCACGAGCACGGCCGTGGGCTTCATCCGCCGGAGCGCCTCGGTCGAGATGAGGCCGCGCGTCTCGGGCGTGAGATTGACGTGGAGCGACACGAAGTCGCTCCGCTCGAGGAGTTCGTCGAGCGGCGCGAACGTCACCCCGTAGGCGGTCTCGACGGCGCGCTCCGCGCGATGCACGTCGTGGTAGAGGATCGTCATCCCGAATCCGGCGGCACGCCGGGCGACGGCCTGGCCGATCCGGCCGAACCCGACGATGCCGAGGGTCGCGCCGTGGACGTCGGGGCCGAGGAACAGCATCGGGCCCCACGTCTTCCAGCGGCCGCCACGGACGTAGCGATCGCCCTCCGCGACGCGGCGGGCGGCGGCCATGAGGAGCGCCCAGGCGAGGTCGGCGGTCGTCTCGGTCAGGACGCCCGGCGTGTTGCCGACGGCGATGCCGCGGGCAGTGCAGGCGGGGACGTCGACGTTGTCGAAGCCGACGGCGTAGTTGCTCACGACCTTGAGCCGCGGTCCGGCGGCATCGAGGAACTCGTCGTCGACCCGGTCCGTGAGGAGGGTCAGGACGCCGTCACAGCCGGCGACCGCCCGGAGCAGGTCCTCGCGGGGCGGCGGCAGCTCATCGGGCCAGATCACGGCGTCGCACGCGGCCGTCACGGCCGCCAGCCCCTCGTCGGGGATGCGCCGGGCGACGAAGACCCTCGGTCGGTCGGTCACTGCGCCGCCTCCTCCGCCACCATCGGCTCGACGAGCGAGCGCATCCGCTCGAGCGCGAGGGCCAGGTTCTCGCGCGAGTTCGCGTAGGAGATGCGGATGTGGCCGGTGCCGACGCCGCCGAAGGCGGTCCCGGCGAGGACGCAGATGCCGGCGTCGAGG
Organism: Candidatus Limnocylindrales bacterium; assembly: GCA_035709325.1. Lineage (GTDB taxonomy): Bacteria > Chloroflexota > Limnocylindria > Limnocylindrales > CSP1-4 > CF-46. The sequence continues at coordinate 3,523 of DASTEU010000449.1, forward strand.
AGCAGCCGCTCGGCCAGCTCGGCACCCGACAGGCCGCTGCCGGACACGTCGGGAAAGGCGTAGAAGGCGCCGCTCGGGCGGAGGCAGCGAAGACCCGGGATCGCGTTCAGGCCGTCAACGACGAGGTCACGCCGGGCCCGGAATTCCTCGATCATTGCCTCGACCGCTCCCTGCGGCCCGCGGAGCGCCTCGATCGCCCCGATCTGGGCGAACGTCGGTGCGCAGCTGATGGTGTTGATGATCAGCTGACCGTACGTCTTCACGAGCGATGGCGGGACGATGGCGTAGCCCAGTCGCCAGCCGGTCATCGCGAATGTCTTGGAGAAGCCGTCGAGGACGATGGTCCGTTCGGCCATGCCGGGCAGCGAGGCGATCGAGACGTGTTCGGTCCCGTCGTAGACGATCCGCCCGTAGATCTCGTCGGCGAGGACCGCGAGGTCGTGCGCGTCGGCGAGCGCCGCGATCCGCTCGAGGTCCGAGCGGGTGAGGACGCCGCCGGTCGGGTTGGCCGGTGAGTTGATGACGAGCAGCCGCGTCCGCGGCGTGATCAGGGAGGCCAGCTCGTCGACGTCGAGCCGGAATTGGCGATCCATCCGGATCGGGATCGGGATGGGCCTTCCGCCGACGAAGCGGACGAGCGACTCGTAGATCGGATAGCCGGGATCCGGAACGATCACCTCGTCGCCGGGCTCGACGAGCCCGAGGATCGCGTAGAGCATCACGCCCTTGCCGCCGACCGTGACGAAGACCCGGTCCGGGGTGACCGCGAAGCCCTTGCGGGCCGTGGCGTCCTCGGCGATCGCCTCGCGCAGGTTCGGGATGCCGGGGAATGGCGCGTAGTGGGTCGCACCCTCGTCGAGCGCCCGCTTGGCCGCGTCCCGCACGTTCGCCGGCGTGTCGAAGTCGGGCTCGCCGATCTCGAGGTGGATGATGTCGCGGCCTTCGGCCTCGAGGGCGCGGGCGCGTGCGGCGACCTCGAACGCGGATTCGGTGCCGATCGTCGCCATCCGGGTCGCCAGGCGCATGCGGGCGGTCCTCCTGCGTTGCGGCCTCCGCCGCGGATGCGTCAGAGTAGCCGCTCCGCGCCGGGGCCCGGCGGGTCCCGGGGCCGCGGGATCAGGGGAGCAGCTGGCGCAGGGCGAAGACGACGTTCGCCGGCCGCTCGGCCAGCCGGCGCATGTACCACGGGTACCAGGCCTCGCCATAGGCAATGAGGTCGCGGACGACGTAGCCCTCGCGGGCAAGCCGGCGCTGCTCGGCGAGGCGGATCCCGTAGAGCATCTGGACCTCGAACGCTTCCTTGCCGAGCCCGAGCGCGGCCGCGTGGCCCGCGATCTGCTCGACCAGCGCGACGTCGTGCGTCCCGAGCCCGATCCGGACCGCCCGGCCGGCCCGCATCGCCCCGAGCATCGCGACCGCCAAACCCACGAAGTTCGCGTCGACGTCGTGCCGCCGCTGCCAGGCGATCGCCTCCGGCTCCGCGTACGCGCCCTTGACCAGCCTGATCGCAGGGTCGAGCGGGAGGAGGCGCTGGACGTCGGCCGCGGTCCGATGAAGGTAGGCCTGGAGGCAGATGCCGGTGTTCGGGTGGTCCGCCTTGAGCCGCTCGTAGAGCGCGATCGTGCCCTCGACGTAGGCGCTCGACTCCATGTCGATCCAGACCGTTCGGGCCGAGGCGGCCGCCCGCTCGGCGAGGCGGCGAAGGTGGTCGAGCGCCAGCTCCTCGTCGATGTCGAAGCCGAGCTGCGTCAGCTTGACCGACGCCTCGCCGTCGAGCCCGCGGGCGGCGATCGCGTCGATCAGGCCGAGGTAGTGGGTGGCGACGGCATCGGCCTCGTCGAGGCTCGTGATGTTCTCGCCGAGCCGGGTGAAGATCGCGCCGATGCCGTCGGCCCGGAACGCCTCGGCCGCGGCCAGCGCCGCTTCGGCATCCTCGCCGGGCATGAAGCGGCGGACGGCCCGGCGGGCGAATCGCAGCCGGGGGAGTCGTTCGCGGAGCCAGCGGTTGCCGGCCATCCAGAGCAGGAGCCTGCGCATCGCGATCGAGAATATCGCGGGCGAGGCGGTCCTCGGCGGTCGCACGTGCCCGTCCGGCGTGCGCCGTGATTGACGCCCTGACGGGCCTGCGGCGTCCGCGGGGCCTGAACGCCGGCCTCGGCTAGAATCACGACGATGACGCGCTTCTTCAGCATCGACGACGCCAACGCCGCGGTCCCGGAGCTCCGGACGATCCTCGAGACGCTCCGCGACGAACGCGCCCAGTTGATCGAGCTGCGCGACGAGTTCGCCCGGCAGACGGCCCGCGAGGCGACACCGACGCCGGGCGAACCCGGCTCCGGCGGCGTGTCGGGCGAGGCCCCTCCCGGCGAGGCGGCGAACGGGGACGCCCGACGCCGCATCCGCCTCCGGATGCAGGGCGTCATCGACCAGATGCAGGCCGGCGTCGCTCGCATCGACGAGCTCGGCGTCACACTCCGCGAGATCGAGACCGGGCTGATCGACTTCCCGGCGCTCGTCAGCGGCCGCCA
>DASTEU010000450.1:0-4362 GCA_035709325.1 Candidatus Limnocylindrales bacterium
ACCCGCCGGCGACGATCGTCATCCAGGCCTGGCCGGTCCCGCCGCCCCCGGCGGACCACCTCGAGCGCGGCCTGCACCTCGTCCCGAGCCGCGTCCGGCGCGACCCGGAGAACCCGCTCTCGGCGCTGAAGACGACCTCGCGCGCCGACTACGTCTACGCGCGAATCGAGGCCCGGGAGGCGGGAGCCGACGACGCGATCTTCCTGACGACCGACGGTTTCCTCTCCGAGGCGACGTCGGCCAACCTGTTCCTCGTCCGGGACGGGGAGCTGGCCACGCCCGCCCTCGCCTGCGCGATCCTGCCCGGTACGACGCGCGACTGGATCCTGCGCTGGGCGGCGGGCGTCGGGCTGCGGCCGGCCGAGGCCTGGCTGACCAGCCGCGACCTCCAGGACGCGGACGAGGCGTTCATCTCGAGCAGTGTCGCCGGCATCCTGCCGGTGACGCGGTTCGCCGGCGAGCCGATCGGCGCGGGGCAGCCGGGGCCCTGGACGCTGCGGGCCCGTGGCGACCGAGAGGCGTTCATCCGCGGGGAGTAGGCGCGTCGCTTGAGCAGGGCGACGCGTCGCACCTCCACTCATTACGCTCCCCCGGGGAAGCGGATGAACGCCCCACCTGGCCGCGGAGTTCGGGCGGCTCCGGCGAACCCCGCCGGGCTAGACTCATCCCTGTGACCCGCGACGAACTCATCACGCGGACCCGGCAGCTCGTCGCCGAGGGTGAGCGGCTCCAGCGGGACCCCTCGCTCGGCGGCCTTCAGACGTGGCTCAAGCTGAGCGACGACCTGCTCGTCGCGGCATGGGGCTCGATGGATCGCTACCACCTCAGCTGGCTCATGGTCGGCAAGCCCAGGAACATCGTCCGCGGTCGCCCGATGACCCCCGACGAGGAGACCATCTACGTCCGGGAGGTGGCCGAAGCGAAGACCGCTGCGCTCCGGATGAGCCTCGACGCGGTCGAACGCCAGGGCATGCCCTTCGTCGGCGAGGAGCGCGGCCTCGCGTCGGGCCGGGGCATGGGCAGCGTGCCGGGCGACGAGCGGTGACGAGCGGCGAATCGGTCGTCGCCGTCGGCGGCACGCGGCGCGTGCCGGAGCCTGACCCGATCGCCCGCGATTACCTCCTCCTCGCGCTCCGCCTCGACCAGCACGTCCCGGGCCTCGTCGACGGCTACTTCGGACCGGCAGTGCTCAAGGCCCAGGTCGACACCGAGCAGCTTCACCCGCCGGCCGATCTCGTCGACGACGCCGCAATGCTCATTGCCCGGCTGCCCGACGAGGTCGGCGATGATCGCCGCCGCGACTGGCTGAACGCACAGGTGGTCGCACTAAAGACGCAGGCCTCCGCCCTTGCCGGCGAGGCGCTGCCGTACACCGACCACGTCGCACGCTGCTTCGCCTGGGCGCCGGAGCGGCGCAGCGAAGGGTTATTCGACGCCGCCGCCGCGGACCTGGAGCGGCTGCTCCCCGGTGACGAGCCGCTGGCCGATCGTCTGGCGGCATGGGATGCCCGGTTCGAGATCCCGGTCGACCGGCTGCCGCTCGTCGTCGACTGGCTCGTCGAACGCTTTCGCGAGCGGGCCGAGCGGCTCTTCGGGCTCCCGGAGGGCGAGAGTCTGCGAGTCGCGTTCGTGAACGGCCAGCCGTGGTCAGGCTACAACTGGTACGACGGCGGCCTCCGATCGCGCGTGGACATCAACACCGACCTGCCCGTCCGCGCCTTCGATCTCGTCCAGACCGTCGCCCACGAGACGTTTCCCGGCCATCACCTCGAACACGCGTGGAAGGAGGCTGACCTTGTCGACGCGCTCGGGCGCATGGAGGCGAGCATCCTCCTGATCAACACCCCGGAGTGCCTGATCAGCGAGGGCCTCGCCGACGTCGGGCGCGAGTTCGCCTCACCGCCCGACGAGGACGCCGGCCTCCTGGTCGAGCTCTACGAGCGGGCCGGCCTCCACCTGGCCGCGGATCCACGGACCGCCCGCGACGCCGCCGAACGGACGGTGGCGATGGCCCTGCCCCGGCGGCGCCTGTCCGAGACACGGGTCAACGCCGCCCTCATGCGTCATGCGGACGGCGCGTCGCACGACGAGACGCTCGCGTATCTCACGCGCGTCGGGCGGTTCGCGCCCCACGTCGCCGCGAAGCGGCTGGAATTCATCGAGCACCCGCTGTGGCGGACGTACGTCTTCGTCTACCACGAGGGCGAGGCGCTGCTCCGACGCTGGCTCGCGGCGGTACCCGAGACGAGGCGGGCTGCCCGCTTCGGCCGGCTCCTGCACGAGCAGCTCACGCCGACGGCGATCGCCGCCGAAGCGGCTCCGAGCGCCTGAACCGGCCGGCTCGGCGGCGAGCCTCGGTCCGGGCGGCTCAGCCCGTGTCGGGCGGCTCAGCCCGTGTCGTGGGGGTCAGCCACCGCCGCCGGCCTGAGCCCCGCCGCCGGGCTCAGCCCCCGCCGGCTCGAATCGATGTCGTCTGGGGCACTTCGTCGATCCGGTAGGCGTAGCAGATGATCTCGCGGTCGCCGCCGTTCCACCCTTCGGATGTCGGCACGAAGTAGCCGAGGTCGTAGTCGGTGTCGGTGTCGAAGTCGCGGCCCGTGTACGAGTTGTACGCGGGCACGCACTGCGCCTGGACTGCGACGAGGAACTCGTCGTCGCTGGGATAGGAGTCGGTGGCGCCGGCCATGCCGCCGACGAACACGACCTCGGCCGTGTGGGCCTCGGTGCAGGGGTGGTGCTGGACGTCCTCGACGGTCTCGGTGGCGGCGGCCGGCTCGTCGAAGCAGTCGCCGACCGCCAGGTCGCCGGCATTGCCGCTGAGCCGGTCCCGGAGGAGGAACGCGCCGACGGCGATGATGGCGATGATGGCGATCCGGACACCCCATCCGGCCAGGAATCCTCGCATGTGGTCTCTCCCCTCGTGTCCCCGGTTCGGCGGTTGGCCCCGTCCGAACCCCCTCGGAACGGCATGGTACGGAACGGCGGCGCCGGTTGCGAGCCGATCGCGACGAATCCGTGGGCGTCAGGGCACCGCGCGGTGCGACCGATCGAGCGCGTCGCCGTCGGGCGACACGATGAAGCAGGTCACCTGTCGGTCGCCGCGGCCCCAGCTCTCCGCGGTCGGAACGAAGTAGCGATAGTCGATGTCGAGCCGGTCGGCGACGAACGTGCCCGTATACGCCTCGAACTCGGGGTCGCAGACGGGGTAGACGATTCCTTCCCAGTCGGTGTCGCTCGGGTAGCCGGCGGCCTCGCCGCTCGCCTCGAAGACGTGGAACACCTCGCCGCCGTGAGCACTGGAGCAGTCGCGCCGGGTGACGTCGCCGATCCCGTCGGTCGCTGCCGGCAGGTCGAAGCAATCGCCTGGCTGGAGGCGCTCCGGCTCGGTTCCACGACCACAGCCGGCGAGCCCGGCGAGGGTCGCAACGAGCAGGAGCCCGGCGGCGATCCGCGTCCCGATCACCCGACGCTCCCCGGCTCGAGCCGCCGCCGCAGGACGACCCGGTCCTCGCCGGGGTAGTCGTAGTCGGCGAAGGCGGCGGTCCCGTAGATGTTCCTGCTGCCCGGACCCGCGTCCGGCTCGAAGCCGAGCGCCCGGTGGAATTCGACCGAGCCCGGGTTGCCGGGCCACGTGATCGCCAGGACCTCGTCGACCCCTCGCGATCGGACGTCGTCGAAGAAGCGCCGGTAGAGCTCGGCCCCGAGGCCCCTCCGCCGAACGTTGGGGTCCGTGCCGATCATGTGGACATAGGCGACAGTCGGCCGGTCCGGGCTGACGAAGCCGACGAGGAAGCCGACGACCGTGCCGTCGGGCCGCTCGGCGACCCACGAGGTCCCGGTGAAGTGCTGGAACCAGAGGCGGGGCAGCAGGTCGTGGAGGCGCCGCCCGCCCCACCAGTGGTCGATCTTCGTGACGATGCCCGGGTGGTCTGCCTCGGTCGGCCGGCGGAACCGCAGGTCGGCGACGACCGCACGCTCCGCGGCGGCTCCTGCGCCGCCCGCCGTCGCTCCGGCGCGGCCCGTCGCGCCGTCGGCCTTCCCGGACGAGCCGCTCATCGAAGCGTGGCCAGCGCGACCAGGCCGGCCGTCGCCAGCTCGATCGGCACGAGGACGCCCTGGACCTGGACGAGGTACTCGATGAGCCCGAGGCTGCCGCCCTCCAGTCCGGCGAAGAGCCAGACGCCGACGAGCCCGGTCGCGACCGACCCCACGGCGAGGGCGATCGCGAGCCCGACATCCGGGCGCACGAGCGAGGCGACGATCCAGCCGATGAAGGCTGCGGCGACGACCAGCCCGGCCGTGACCGAGAGCGGGCCGCCGAGGAGCGTGATCGCCCCGGCGCCGAGCGCTGCGGCGACAAGG
>DASTEU010000451.1:0-8831 GCA_035709325.1 Candidatus Limnocylindrales bacterium
GGGCCCGCTCATGGCCGGGATGAACGTCGTCGGCGACCTCTTCGGCTCCGGGAAGATGTTCCTGCCCCAGGTCGTCAAGAGCGCCCGGGTCATGAAGAAGGCCGTGGCCCATCTCGTCCCGTACATCGAGGCGGAGAAGGACCCGGGCGCCTCGAAGTCGGCCGGCCGGGTCGTGATGGCCACGGTCAAGGGCGACGTCCACGACATCGGCAAGAACATCGTCGGCGTCGTCCTCCAGTGCAACAACTACGAGGTCCGCGACCTCGGCGTCATGGTCCCGGCCGCCCGCATCCTGGAGACGGCCCGTGAGTGGGACGCCGATCTCATCGGGCTGTCGGGGCTCATCACGCCCTCGCTCGAGGAGATGTCGTTCGTGGCCGCCGAGCTCGAGCGCGAGGGCTTCTCGACGCCGCTCCTCATCGGTGGCGCGACGACCTCGAAGACGCATACGGCGGTGAAGATCGAGCCGAAGTACCAGGCGCCGGTCGTCCACGTCCTCGACGCCTCGCGGGCCGTCGGGGTCGCCTCGGCGCTCGTCGACCGGGAGCGCCGGGACGCGTTTGCGGCCGGCGTCCGCGACGAGTACGCGCGCGTCAGGCACGACCGAGGGGAGCGGCAGGAGCGCGAGGCGCGCCATCCATACGAGGAGGCCCGCCGGCACCGGTTCCGGATCGACTGGACCGGGCCCGGGGCCGTCCGACCGCCGCGCCCCACGTTCCTCGGCGCGCGGACGATCGACGCCCACCCGCTCGGCGACCTCGTGGAGCGGATCGACTGGACGCCGTTCTTCGCGACGTGGGAGCTGCGTGGTGCGTATCCGGCGATCCTCGATGATCCGGCGGTCGGGACGGCCGCCCGCGAGCTGCATCGCGACGCGACGACGCTCCTGGCGCGGATCGTGGACGAGGGGCTCCTTACGGCCCGCGCGGCGTTCGGGTTCTGGCCGGCGAACAGCGTCGGCGACGACATCGAGCTGTACGCGGACGACGGGCGGTCCGAGGTCGTCGCGGTCGTCCACACGCTCCGCCAGCAGATGGTCAAGCCGCCCGGCCGGCCGAATCTCGCGCTGGCCGACTTCACGGCACCGAAGGAGACGGGCGTCGAGGACTACCTCGGTGCGTTCGCGGTCACGGCCGGCCACGGGCTCGAGGAGCTCGCCGCCTCGTTCCGGGCGGCCCACGACGACTACAACGCGATCCTCGCGACGGCCCTCGCGGACCGCCTCGCCGAGGCCTTCGCCGAGCGGCTCCACGAGCTCGTCCGGCGCCAGCTCTGGGGCTACTCAGCGCACGAGCGGCTGCCCAACGACGCCCTGATTCGGGAGGAATACCAGGGGATCCGGCCGGCGCCCGGTTATCCCGCCTGCCCGGACCACACGGAGAAGGGCACGCTGTTCGCGCTCCTCCACGCCGAGCGGCGAGCCGGCATCACGCTGACCGAGTCGTTCGCGATGTGGCCGGGTGCGGCGGTCAGCGGCTACTACTTCTGGCACCCCCAGGCGCACTACTTCGGCCTGGGGCGGATCGGGCGCGATCAGCTCGAGGACTACGCGGCGCGCAAGGGCGTCGACGTCGAGTCGATGGCCCGCTGGCTGGCGCCGAACCTGGCCGACGCGTAGGTCGCGCACACGGATTCGGCGCCTCACGCGGTCGATCGCGCTCGATGTGAACGCGGGGCGAGAAGCGGGACGTCCGGGTCCGCGCCCCGTCGGGCTTCAGGCCGCGGCAGCCTCCTCCATCGCGCCGATCATGATGCCCGACAGGATCCCGTAAGCCATGGCCCAAGCCCGTCGGCACTCGGGCGTGAACGCGTCGCCCAGCCCGGCAGCGAGCGTGTCGAGCAGTGCCTGGCCGACGGTCGTGAAGTCCGGCGGCCGGACACCGTAGCCGACGTGCCGCCGGCCCAGCGCCTCGACGGCCGGCACGATCGTGTCGAGCCGGTCGATGCTCCGGACGACGACCGTCAGGGTCTGGACGAGGTTCTTCCGCTGGGCTGCCATGTCCGTGTGGGCGAAGAGCCGGCGGAGCGACGGGTCGAGTTCGAACAGGCGGGTGTAGAAGATCGTCGCGGCCTGGTCGGCGATCGGCGCAACCTGGGTCCACGAGTCGGCGACGAGCGTCTGCTGTTGTGGGGTCATTCGGAGCATCCTTCGAGCGGCGGGTGATGCGCCGTACTCTCCGCACGGACCTTTGGGTCGCCTTAGGCCCGGGCTAATGCCGGCCCCCGGTCGCCGACGCCGGCGGGATTCGACAGTTCCGGCGCCCGGCGGAGCGGGCAGGATCGAGGTGTACGATCGTCCCGGAGGACGTCCGGCGATGGAAGACATCGTGCTGATGCTCGCGATGCTCGTGGGACTCCGGGTTCTGCTCGTCCGGATCGCCCCGTACACCCGCGTCGAGGGTCCGCCCGGGTGGCCGCTTGGGACCGAGAGTCGCGAGTCCTACTGGCAGCGGGTGCTCCCGTGGCCCCGCGGTGTGCAGGAAGATGCGGAGATCGCCTGGCACGTGCCGCGATCCGAGCCGCCGCTCGGCTCCCCCGGCATCCCAGAAGCCGGTGGCCCCGCCACGGCCTCGCCGCCGGTGCCTCCGAACCGGCCGCAGCAGCGGTTCGTCGGCCGCTGAGGGGAGCCGACGATCCGCGGCGGGCGTTCGTCGTCGTGGCGTAGGGTTGGCACGAACATCAGGAGGCGGAACCGATGCCCAAGCGAGAGATGCCGTCGTTCACGAAGTCGCCGCCGGAGCTGGTCGCCCGCTTCGGCGAGGTACTCGACCGGCATCCCGAAGCCGAGCGGCGCCAGATGTTCGGCTATCCCGCGGCGTTCGTGGGCGGCAACATGGCGACCGGTCTCTTCGCGGACACCTGGATCGTTCGCCTGCCCGAGGCGGAGCTGACGCCGGCCAGGGCCCGCGGCGCCCGCGACTTCGAGCCGATGCCGGGCCGGCCGATGACGGGCTTCGTCGCGATCCCGGATGCGGACGTCAAGGACGACACCCGGATCGTCGAGTGGGTCGCCCGGGGCCTCGCCCACGCCGCTTCGATGCCCGCCAAGCAACCGAAGCCGCGAGGCACGAAGGGGAAGGCGAAGGCCGCCCAGAAGCGCTGAACCGGCAAAGGGATGGTCGGGGCGGCGGGATTTGAACCCACGACCTTGTCGTCCCGAACGACACGCGCTACCAAGCTGCGCCACGCCCCGACCGAAAGTGCCCGTTCCAACAGGGCCCGCGCATTCTAGCAGTCGCGTTCCCCCGGCGCGGCCGGGCGGATCCGGCGGGGCGCGTCCCGGCCCGGCGGTCGACTACCGCGCCGCGCGAACCGGGAGGACCGCCAGCGCCGCCGCCACGAACGTGGCGGCCATCAACCAGAAGACGATCGCCAGGCCCGTGGCCTCCCCGGCCAGGCCGATGATCAGCCCGTAGACCGCGGTCCACAGCGAGCCGACCCCGAAGGCCAGCGTGAAGTAGAGCGCGTACGAGGCGTCGCGGATCGTGGGCGGGGCGACGTCGGCGAGGAGGGCCTGGAGCTGCGGGCTCTCGGCGAACGAGAAGAGGCCCATGAGGACGATCGCCAGCCACAGAACGGCCAGGCTCGAGCCGGCGAGGAGGAACACGACGAAGCCGAGCGCGGCCCCGATGTACGCCCCGATGATCACCGGCTTGCGCCCGATCCGATCGGACAGCCAGCCGGCGATGAGCGGCATCGGCACCGAGAAGACGATGAATGCGCCGTACATCACGTCGCTCGTCGCGGCCGGCAGCCCGAGCACCCGGCTCAGGTAGAGGAGCACGAACAGGTTCACGACCCCGAGGCCCCGCCCGCCGCCCCCGAGCACCGAGGTCAGGTAGATCCAGCGGTGGTCGGGGTCGCGGAGGATCGTCCCGAAGGCCTCGCGGACGCTGCCGTGAGCGACCGCGGCGGCCTGGTCGCTACCGGTCTCACGCACGAGCAGCAGGATCGCGAGAGCCGTCACGACCGCCGGGATGCCGAAGATCACGACGGTCTCGCGCCAGCCGAGGTTCGCGATCATCGCGGCCCCTGCGATCGCCACGACGACCGTCCCGACGTTGCCGCCGGCGATGTGGGCGCTGATCGCAAAGCCGCGTCGCCGGGCCGGGAACTGCTCGGCGAGGAGCGCGTTCCCGACCGGGTGCTGCGGCGAGCCGCCGATGCGCGATGCGATGTTGACCGCGGCGAACGTGGCGAACGTCGGCGTCACGGCCATCGCCGCGAAGCCCCCGCCGAAGACGACGCCGCCGGCGGCGAGGATCAGCCGCCGCGAAATCATCCGGGTCAGCTTGGCGTAGCTGAGTTGGACCATCCCCGTGGCGACCGCCCCGGCCGAGGCGAGGACGGCGATCGCCTCGGCGGTGACGCCGAACTCGACGATGATCCGGACGTAGACGAGCGGCAGGATCACCGCCTGGGCGTGGTTGACCGCGTGGGCGAACGAGAGCAGCCAGAGCGTCCGGTTCGGGTGGACGTCCTCGGGCGGCGCGACGGCTGGCGGGCGGGGCGAGGTCGCGGGCTCGGCCGCGGCGACGGCAGGCACCCACCGATGGTGGGGCATCGGGCTGAAGCGCGTTGCATCGTCGCGCTCGATGGGGCATCGTTGAGCGGCCCCGAATCCGTTCCCGTGGCCTCACGAGGTGCCTATGCCCACGGTCCTGATCGTCGACGACGAACAGCACATCCGGCTGCTCATCGAGCAGGCCCTCGAGGAGCTCGAGGACGACGGCGTCGAGCTGCAGACGGCGCCCGACGGCGAAGTCGCCATCGACGTGGTCCGCAACCAGCCGCCGCAGCTCGTCTTCCTCGACGTGACGATGCCGAAGGTCAACGGCTTCGAGGTCTGCCGGACGATCAAGGAGGACCTTGGGCTGGCCGGGACGTACGTCGTCATGCTCACCGCGAAAGGCCAGGCCTACGACCGCCAGCAGGGCCTCGAGGTGGGCGCGGACGAATACTTCACCAAGCCGTTCGACCCCGACGAGCTGCTCGCGACCGCCCGCCGCGTGCTGGGGCTCGAGGGGCGCTCCGGCGTCGGCGGGGCCGGTGTCGGCGGGGCCGGCGGGGGCGGGGCCGGCGGCGGCGCAACAGGCGGCGGCTGATGGAGATCGACCTCGCCCGGCTCGTCGTCCGCCACCGCCACGTCGCGCCGATGCTCTCGGCGCTGCTCGGCGGCACGAACGCGGCCGTCCGGATCCGGGACGCCGACGAGGCCGTCCTCCTCGAGCGGGAGGCCGGCGGGATCGGCGGCGAACGCTTCCCGATCGTCGTCGAGGGTCGGACGATCGGCTGGGTCGAGGGCGACCGGATCGCCCGGGCCGTCGCGTCGGTCCTCTCGTACGCCTGCGCCCGCGAGGCCGACAAGCGGAGCCTCGCCCAGGAGGCGCTCGACCGGTACCGCGAGCTGAACCTCGTCTACGAGCTCGCCGAGTCGCTGAGCGCCCTGCGCGGCGTCGCCGCGGTCGGCCAGGCGGCCCTCGCCGAGATCGAGCGGCTATCGGGCCCCGGAGCGGGCTTCCTGCTCGTCGCCGGTGCGGAGGACGACCGCCTCCGGACGCCCGACGGCGTGCCCCTCGGGCCCCTCGAGGGGGTCGCGGCCGGGAACGGCATCGTCGGCGGGCTCGGCGAGGGCCAGCCCGAGATCGTCAACGAGCCGGCCGCCGACCCGCGGGCCAGCGCCGACGAGCGGGCGCTCGGCGCGATCATCGTCGCCCCGCTTCGGGCGAAGGGCCGAGCGATCGGCGTCATCGGCGTTGCGAGTCCGGAGCCGCACGAGTACCGGGCGGCCGATCTCAAGGTGCTCGCCGCGGTCGCGGCCCTGACCGGCCCCGCGATCGACGCCGCGCTCGCCCGCGAGGCGGAGTCCGACGTCGGCGTCGGCTGAGCCGTCGGCGATGCGCCCGCGTCGCGTTCGCCTCCTCGAGGTCGTCGTCGCCGTCGGCGGCTCGATCGCGGTCCTCCTGCTCCTGCTCCAGCGGCCGCCGGGCTGGGAGACGGCGGCCCTCGTCGGGGCGACGCTCCTGCCGGCCGCGCTCGTCCTCTATGGCGGCGTGGCCCTGCGGCGAGCCGCCGAGTCACGGGCGAAGGAGGCGCTCCTTGCCGAGCAGCGGACGGCGCGCGCCGGCGAGGCCGACGATCTCGGACGATCGCGGGCCGAGCTCGGGAGCCGTCTTGCGGAGCTCGTGGCCCTCAACGAGCTCGGGATCGTCCTCAGCTCGACACTCGACCTCGACGAGCTGCTCGACCGGGCGCTCCGGGCGCTCGTGGCCCGCCTGCCGTTCGACCGAGCGCTCGTCCTGCTCGTCGACGAAGCGGGGCGGGGCCTCGGGCACGGCCGGAGCATCGGCGGATCGGCCGAGGTCGAGACGGTCGTGCGCGGCTTCAGCGTGGATCTGGCCGAGGAACGCTCGACGCTCGTCCAGCTCGCTCGGGCGGAGGGCCCGATGGTCTTCCGCGACGTCGACGCCGACCCGTACGAGCCGAACCGGGCGTTCGCCCGGATGCTCGAGGTCACCTCGTTCCTCGGCACGCCGCTCGTGACACAGGGCCGGTCGGTCGGCGTCCTCGCCGTCGACAACCGCCTGTCGGGACGGGCGGTCGAGCGCTCGATGGGCCCGCTCCTCTTCACCGTCGGCAACCTCCTGGCGGCCGCCGTCCAGAACGCCCGCCTCTACGCCGAGATCGAGGAGCAGAATCGCGAGCTCGAGGCGCGCGTCGCCCGGCGGACCGCCCAGCTCGCCGATGCGACCGAGGAAGCCCAGGCGGCCCGCGCCTCGGCCGAGGCGGCGAGCGCGACGAAGAGCGCCTTTCTCGCGAACGTCAGCCATGAGCTGCGGACGCCGCTGACGTCGATCGTCGGGTTCACGAAGCTCGTCCGGAAGCGGCTCGACGAGGTCGTCCTGCCGGCGCTGGCCGGATCGACGGCTGCGGCTCCGGTGTCGGCCGAGGGTCCCGACCCGAAGCTCGAGCGAGCCGTCCGGCAGATCCGAGAGAACCTCGGGATCATGGTCGCCGAGGGCGACCGCCTGACCGCCCTCGTCAACGACGTCCTCGACCTCGAGAAGGTCGAGGCCGGCCGAATGGAGTTCCGCCGCGAATTGCTCGACGTCGGCGAGGTGGTCGACCAGGCCGCCGCCGCGACGGCCGTGCTGTTCGAGACGACCGGGCTCGAGCTGCGGCGGGAGGTCGAGCCCGATCTGCCGGGGATCGTCGGCGACCGCCATCGCCTGATCCAGGTCGTGATCAACCTCGTCTCGAACGCGGTGAAGTTCACGGCACGCGGCTCGGTCACCGTCGGCGTGCGACGGGCCGGGGACGACGTCGTCGTCTGGGTCGCCGACACCGGTACCGGGATTCCGGAGGAGGACCGGGCCCGCGTCTTCGAGGTCTTTGCCCAGTCAGGCGACACGCTGAGCGAATCGCCCCGCGGAACCGGCCTCGGCCTGCCGATCTCGCGCCAGATCGTCGAGGCGCACGGCGGTCGGCTGTGGCTCGAGAGTACGGTCGGGGTCGGGTCGACGTTCTCCTTCAGCCTGCCGGTCGCGGTCGGCTGATGGAGTTTCGGCGCCTCGGGCGAGAGGGACCGGAGCTGCCGGTCGTCGGTCTCGGGACGTGGCGGGTGTTCGACCTGCCCCCGGGTCGCGAGGCGGTCGCGGCCGTGGTCGTCGACGCGGCCTTCGAGGCCGGCATCCGGGTGATCGACAGCTCGCCGATGTACGGCCGGGCCGAGGAGGTGGTCGGCGGCGTGATCCGCGCCCGGCGCGCCGACGCATACGTCGCGACGAAGATCTGGGCCGCGACCGTCGACGAGGGGCGCGAGCAGTTCCGCCGGCAGCTCGCATGGTTCGGCGGTCGCGTTGAGCTGCTCCAGGTCCACAACGTCGTCGGCTGGGAGGCCCACCTCGAATGGATGGACTCCGAACGGGACGCCGGCCGGATCGGGACGCTCGGCGTCACCCACTACCTGCCGAGCGCCTTCGGCGAGATCGAGCGGGCGATGGAGACCGGACGGATCGGCGCGATCCAGGTGCCCGTCAACCCGGTCGAGGGCCCGCCGGCCGAACGGCTGCTGGAGCTCGCCGCGACGCTCGGGATCGGCGTGCTGGCGATGCGGCCGTTCGGCCAGGGCGGGCTGCTCCGGGCTCCGTTCCCGGCCGCCCTCACCGACGCCCGGCTGAGCGGCTGGCCCGAGGCGCTGCTGCGCTGGACGCTCGCCGACCCTCGTGTGACGGTCGCCCTGCCGGCCACGGGGTCGGCGGCCCACGCCCGGGCGAACGCCGCGGCCGGGTCCGCCCCGCCGCTCGAGCCGGCGCTGCGGGCGCTCGTCGGCAGGCTGGCGGCGGGCGTGGACTGACGTCGCGCTGTGCCGGCCCGCTGCCCCGTCAGGCGCACCCGTTCGCCGGACCGTCGCCGGGCCGCCACCCCGCCGCCGGACTCCCCCACCGCGTGTAGCCTCCGTCCCCGGCCCAGGCCGCGGCCGGGTATCGCAAGAACGCGTAGGAATCGTCATGACGGAGGGGGTCGGCGCGCCGAGGGCCCTTCCGGCCTCCCGTTAGCTCAAGAGTGCGTGGCCCGTGGCGGGCAACCCGGGAGATCAGCGGAACATGCAGCCCGCTACGCATTGTTGAGATCGACTGGGCATTGGTGATCGGTTGCCGCGCCCGCCGCCTCCCAGCCCCGCCCGTTTCGGTCACGTCCCGTCAAGTGGTGTAAATCGACTTCCAGCTCACGCAGCCCTCAGACGGCGGCGCCCTCCTTGAGCAGGTCACCGAGGGTCGGGTTGGGCTGGCCGCCGAGGAGCCTGGCGAGCGACGCCTGCGGCAGGTACC
>DASTEU010000452.1:0-9560 GCA_035709325.1 Candidatus Limnocylindrales bacterium
GTCCGGTTGGATCTCGGTGGTCCGGCGGGTCGGCCGGGCGGTTATCGTGGCAGTTGCGATCTGGGGCCTCGCGATGGTCCTCTTCGGTCTGTCAACGTCCTCGTTCCCGCTGGCCCTCGTCTTCCTCGCGATCGCCGGCGCCGCCGACGTCGTGTCGGCCGTGTTCCGATCCTCGATCGTCCAGCTCGGAACGCCCGACGAGCTCCGCGGTCGGGTGACCTCGATCCACATCCTCTTCGTGACGAGCGGGCCGCGGCTCGGCGACATCGAGGCGGCGACGGTGGCCGCCGTCATCGGCCCACAACTGTCTGTGGTGTCGGGCGGCCTGCTCTGCGTCCTCGGCGTCCTCGTCGTCGCCCGCTTCTTCCCGGAGCTGGCGGCCCACGAGGCCGGGGCGGCGATCCCGCTGCCGGCGGGGAGCGGTCAGGGCGCCGGCGTGGCGAAGACGAACGGAAAGACGAGGACCCCCGGGTCGTAGGGCTGGAAGACCGGCGGCAGAGACCGCGTCGGCATGGGCTCGACCATGCCCTCGTCGGGGACGTAGAGCGTCTCGAGAAGCTGGCCGGCGAGCTCGTCGGGCAGGACGAAGCGGCGCGGGCCGGCCGCCGAATCGACGACCGCGTAGGCGAACCCCTTCTCGATGGCGACGAGCGGCGCGAGGTCGATGACGATCCGCGGCGTCTGATCCGTGATGGCACCCTCCTGGGCGAGCCAGGGAAACGGGACGTCGCGTTCCATCACGACCGGCAGCGTGTTGGCGACCGCGACGTTCTCGGTGCTGACGATTCCGCGCCCGGCGAAGGGCCCGCCGAGCGTCGTCGCCAGCGCGCGGATCGTATCGAGGGCGTCGCGGACGCACTGCGATTCGGTGTCCTCCGGCGGGCAGCGTGGCGCGAGGGCGCCACCCGTCGAGAGCGCGTCGCCGACGAGCGAGAGCACGAACGGACCCGGCGGAGGTGTCGGGGTCGGCGAGCCCTGGCCCGCGTCGGACGGGGAGGGCGACGCGCTGGCCGCCGGCGGCGCCGAGATCTCGGCGGACGGTGCCTCGGACACAAGGCTGGGCGACGGCGTGGGCGACGGGACGTCCGACGCCCGGGCCGTGCCGGGACCGCCGGCGCCGGTCAGCCGCGGCACGATGACGAGGGCGAGGATCGCGGCGAGGGCGAGCCCGCCGGCCGGCACGAGCCAGGTCGGCAGGATCGGGCCCTGGAGGAGCGTCGCCCGCAGGGTGATCGGGGCCGCCTTGCCGGGCCGGATCTCGACGTTGAACGGGTGCGACTGCTTCGACCCCAGGAAGAACGTGTCGCGGGCGGACGCCCGGATCGACGCACCGCCGCGCTCGCCGGGTCCGATGACGAACCGGTCGGGCCGGACCTCGAACTCGATGAGGCGGTCGGGGTCGGCGGCGCCGACGAGCACGTCGATCGGCGCGTTGCCGCGGTTCTCGATGACGACCTCGTGTTTGCCGGTCCGGCTGCTGCGCGAGGTGACCGGGACGATCTCGCCCGTCGCCTCGTTGTAGGGACCGATCGTGACCCGGCCCTCTTCGACGGTGGCGCCGCCCGGATCGGCCGCCGCTCGGACCCGGACGCCGTACGGAAACGTGCCGGCTCGCGGCGTCGACGCGCGCGGCGGGGCGAACGTGATCCGGGCCTCGCCCTCCTGGCCCGGGAAGAGCGACAGTGCGGCCGGCTCGGAATGAGCGTAGGCGGCGAGCGGGCCGACGACCGTCAGCTCGAAGCGGTCGACGATCGAGCCGCTGTTACGGACGCGGACGGTCAGCGACGCCGTCGAGCCCGGCTCGACGGACAGGTTCGCGGGTTCGAGCGAAGCGAAGACCGTCACGGCGGCGAGTCTACCGCGCCGCTATAGTCGGTGCGTCTGGTCCCGGGCCGTCCGGCGGCCCGGTCCGGGGCGGGAGGGATGTCGTGATCGTCTGCAAGGTCTGCGGGTTCAACAACGAGGCCGGCGCCCGTTTCTGCGGGTCGTGCGGCTCGTTCCTGGAATGGACCGGCGAGTCGACCGAAGAGACCACGACGGTCCAGCCCCAGCCCCAGCCCCAGCCCCAGCCCCCGCCCCCGCCGCCCGACCCACAGCCGCCGATCGACAACTCCCAGCCAATCCCGGTCCCGCCGCCCCCGCCGCCGCCGAGCGACGAGATCGTCTGCCGCAACTGTGGCCTCGTGAACGAACGCGACCGGGTCTTCTGCAAGCGCTGCGCAGCCGAGCTGGCCCCGATCGCGGACACCGGTCCGGTCGGTCCGGTTCCGCCGCCCCAGCCGGGCCCGAACCTGCCGGTCGGTCCGATCGTCCTCGTCGGGGCGCTGGCGATCGTCCTCATCGGCGGCTTCGTCCTCTTCAGCGGCGTCCTGAACGGCCCGGTCGCGAGCGCCAGCCCGTCCGCGACGACGGTCGTCTCGGCCAGCGCGTCGGCGACGGCCGAGCCGAGCGAGTCGGCGCCGCCGTCGGAGAGCCCGTCCCCGGTGATCACCGAGCCGCCTGCGCCGACCGGCCTCATTGCGTTCGGGAGCGACGCGGCCGACGACCTTGACCTCATGGTCGCAGCGCCGGATGGCAGCGGCCTGACCCAGCTGATCGGTGGCGCCGGAGACCAGGTCCAGCCCGCCTGGTCGCGCGATGGCTCGCGGATCGCGTACGCCGGCCCGGACGGGATCCGCCTCGCCGACGCCGACGGCACGAACGGACTCCAGTTCACCCATCACGGCACCCAGGACCGCAAGCCCGAGTGGTCGCCCGACGACTCGATCATCGCGTTCGCCAGCCGCCGGGACGGCGACTTCGAGGTGTTCCTTCGCCACGTCGGCCAGGACGACCTGGTCCGCCTGACCGACAACGCCGGGCCCGACTACGACCCTTCGTGGTCGGCGGTTCGTGACCGGATCGCCTTCGTCTCCGGCCGCGCGGGCACGAACGACATCTGGACGATGACCCCGGACGGCGGTGGGCTTCAGCAGCTGACCGGCGACGAAGGCGAGGAGGACGACCCGGCCTGGTCGCCCGACGGGGAGCAGATTGCGTTCGCCAGCGACCGCGAGGGCATCTTCGCGATCTACCTGATGAACGCCGACGGCTCCGACCAGCGCCGACTCACCTCGAGCGCGGGCACCGAGCACGACCCGTCCTGGTCACCCGACGGCCGGTTCATCGCGTTCGCCCGCGGCGGCACCCCCGGCACGATCGTCATCCTCCGCGCCGAGGACAGCGAGGAGGTCGGCGAGATCGCCGAACCCGGCGCCGTAGGAGCGGGTTTCCCGGCCTGGAAGTGACGGGTTGCATCCATGAGGCGGGAATAGGCGGGTACCTTCGGCTGCCCGTTCCGGGTCCATCGGATCGCCCGAATCGTCGCCCGAGGCTGGACTCGGCGGGTCCGCCGGTGGCACCATAGGCCACCTGCGACGGCCCGCCCGGCCGTCGCCGAGGGTGTGGGGTCCACGATTGCCGGACGGCACTGACACCAGGGAGCCGGTTCAGCCCGCCGGCCGCTCAGGGGGAACACGGGCACAGGTCGTGGCGGCGAAGGTCCGCGTGCCGCCCGCCGCCGCGCTCCGCCGCGAGCGCCTGCATGCCCTCCTCGGGGAGGTCTGGACGCGTCGACTCGCGGTCGTCGTCGCCCCGGCCGGTTCGGGTAAGACGACGCTCCTCTCCCAGTTCGCCGGGACGGCCGGTTGCCCGGTCGCCTGGTACCGGGCCGAGACGTGGGACGCCGACGAGCGGACCTTCCTGCGCCACCTCGAGGCCGCCCTCGGCGCTGCCTTGCCGGACCTCGCCGGCGATTGGAGTTCGGTGGAGGCGGCGGCGGCCGCGATCGAGGCCGGGTCGGGCGAGCGGGCGCTCCTCGTCATCGACGACGCCCACGAGCTCGAGGGCACCGAGGCCGAGACGGCCCTCGGGCGTCTCGTCGAGTACACGCCGCCCTGGCTCGCAATCATCGTCGGGTCGCGGTTGGCACCCGGCCTCAACCTGTCGCGGCTGCGGGTCGCCGGGCGGCTCGTCGAGATCGGGCCCGAGGAGCTCCGCTTCCGGGCCTGGGAGGTCGAGCGGCTCTTCCGCGAGCACTACGCCGACCCGGTCGCGCCCGAGGATCTCGCGATCCTCGCCCGTCGGACGGAGGGCTGGGCGGCCGGCCTCCAGCTCTTCCACCTCGCGACGCGCGGCAAGTCGGCCGACGAGCGGCGGCGGATCCTGACCGCGGTCGGATCCAGCAGCCGGCTAGTCCGCGAGTACCTGACCTGGAACGTCATGGCGGACCTGCCCGAGGAGCTGCGCGACTTCCTCGTCGACACCTGCGTCCTCGGCCGTCTGACGGGCGAGCTGTGCGACCGCCTGCTCGGCCGGCGCGGCAGCCGGACGATGCTCGAGGAGCTGTTCCGGCGGCGGATCTTCACGGTCGAGCTCGACGAGGCCGACGGCTCGTACCGCTATCACGAGGTCTTCCGCTCGCACCTCGACCGGACGCTCGTCGAGCGGATCGGCGAGGCCGCCGCCCGCGACCGCTACCGCGCGGCCGGCGCGCTCCTCGAGGAGGCCGGGGCTCCGGCCGAGGCGCTCGGGGCGTACAGCCGGGCGGAGGACTGGGCGGCCGTCCGCCGCCTGCTCGGCGGCCAGGGTGAGCGGCTCGTCGACGGTGCCTCCGCGTGGCTCGAGCGCCTGCCGCCGGCGATCGTGCGCAACGAGCCGTGGCTCGAGCTCGCCGCGTCGCGCCGGGCACGGGCCGAGGGCCGCTGGTCCGAGGCGGTGGAGGCGTACGCTCGGGCGGAGTCCGGATTCGGGGCGTCCTCGATCGCCCTCGTGTGCGTCCGGGAGCGGCAGGCTCTTCGGACCTGGTTCGAACCGGTGACGCCCGGGCCGGTCGGCGACTGGACGCGCCTGCTGCGGGCAGGGATCGCCCGCGAGCCGCTTGCCGCGGCACGGGAGGCGGCCCGCCTGGAGGACGTGCCGCAGTCGTTCGTGCGGGGCGTCATGGCCCTCGCGGCCGGCGAAGTCGAGCGGGCTGCCGGCGACCTGGCCGCGGCCCGCGACGCGCTGGCCGACCGACCGGTGCTGGCCGCGCTGAGCGGCCTCGCGCTCGCGGTCGCCCAGCTCCTCGGCGGCGACCCGACCGGCGCCCTCGAGCTCGACCGCGCCGAGGAGGCGGCCGAGCGCGCCGACGCCCCGTGGCTCGCCCGCCTGGCACGGGCCGCGAACCGCCTCGTCGAGGCGTCGGCCGGTCCCCTCGACGACGCCGTCGCCGCAACGTTCGACCCGGAGCGGGATCCATGGGGTGCCGCGATCGCCGCGCTGTTCGAGGCCTGGGCCCCCGGGCCGGGCGACACCACCGCGCCGCCCGCGGCCGAGCGGCGGATCGCCGCAGCCGAGCGCGCCGCCGGCGCCTTCCGCAAGCTCGGCGCCGGCGTGCCGGAGGCGTGGGCCCGGGGTTTGGCGGCGCTCGGCATGGCCGAGTCGGGATCGCCCGAGGCCCGCGAGGCGGCCTCGAGCGCCGACAGCCTCGCCCGGGCCGCCGGGACGCCCGGCCTCCGGCTCGTGACGTACCAGGCGCTCGCGATCGCCGACGAGGCACGACGATCCGATCACGAGGAGCTGGCCGAAGCGGTCCGCCGCGAGACCGGTCTGACGCGACCGCCGTCGGGCATCGCGCGATCGCCGGTCGTTATCGCCCCGTCGGGAGCGACCGGGGCCGGCAGCGTCGCCGACGATGCGCCGTCGTTCCGCGTCCGGGCCTTCGGTGGCTTCGAGATGCACGTCTCCGGTCGGCCGGTCGGGCTCGACGCGATCCGCCCGCGGGCCCGGTCGCTGCTCCGCTTCCTGGCGGTGAACGCGGGGAGCGGCATCCACCGCGAGGTGATCGCCGCCGCGCTCTGGCCCGAGGCCGACGCCCAGACCTCGGCCCGCAGCCTGCAGGTCGCGGTGTCGGCCGTCCGCGGCGTCTTCACCGAGCTGCTCGGCGCCGACGGCGGTCGGCTGCTCGTCCGGGAAGGCGACACGTACCGGCTGGCCATCCCGGCCGAATCGGTGGACCTCCGGCGGTTCGAGCGAGCGGTCGCCGACGCTCGGGCGGCGCGAGCCCGCGGCGACGCATCCTGGCCGGCCCTGGCAGCGGCGCTCGGGGCCTACGGCGGCGAGGTCCTGCCCGAGGAAGGCCCGGCCGAGTGGGCCGTCGAGCTTCGGGAGCACCACCGGAGGGAGGCCGTCGAGGTCGCCCGAGAGGCCGCCGAGGCGGCCCTGCTCGCCGGCGAGCCGCGGGCGGCGATCGATGCCTGCCGGGCGGGCCTCGCGATCGACCGCTTCCATGACCCGCTCTGGCGCCTCCTCATCGAGGCCCGCCAGGCCGCCGGCGACGTCAGCGCCGCCGACCGCGACCGCCGCGAATACGAGGCGATCCTCGTCGAGCTCGGTGTCCCTCGGGCGGCCGCGACTTCAACGGCCGTCTAAGAAGTCGCGTAGCCACCAGCCTTCGGTGGGACTACGGGACGAAGCGCGCCGAGAATATTGAGCCGTGAGACGTCAGCGACTCGTACACGACGGTCTACGCCGTGCGCGTAACTCGATCACGGAGGCCACAACGGCGCCCGGCGTCCCCGGCGCGGGCGTCTCGCTCAGCCGCGAGAGCGCGCGGCCCCCGACTTCGCCGGCGACATCGACTCGGTCGCGATCTCGGGAGCGCCCTCTCCGCCGACGACAATCCACATTTCCCGCCAATGGAGCTACTGGAACCGTTCTTCCCGTGACAGCGCGTTTAATGGCGACCCTCGTCGCCGCGGTGATACTCAGCGTTGCCTGCGAGAGATCGAGCCATGTCGCCGACGTATCCACCGTTCTTCTGCCGTCCGAAGCCGACGACTTCTATGGCGTGGCATGGCTCCCCGACGGAGAGATGGTTGTGGGTCGCCGGGTCGGCGATGCCGACGATGCTCGGCTAGCCGTGATCGACCCAGCGGACGGGTCTGCTCGGAACATCGTCCTTGCCGAAGACGGTCGATGCTGGCGCGAGCGCCACCTCAGCCCGACGGCACTCCCGGACGGTCGACTTGGCTTCGTTCACGTCTGCATGCATGACGCCGATAATCATCCGCCGGATGAGACAGAAATCAGAGCCCTGGACGTGTCTAGCGGGGTTGTCGAGCGGTTAATAGCCATCGGCCCCCTTGGCATCACGCAGAATGTTCAGTTCACGGCCGCGCCGTCCCTCCGCGAGGCAGTCGTCGCAGTCGGTGCTGGGATCTGCGGGGGGCTCGTCATCTATTCGGCTGCGGGCGTACCTCGCCAATTCGCGGTAGAGATCGAAGGGGCGGGCCGGCAATTCTCGCTGGCGACTCCCGTCAATCTCGACGGTCATTGCGACGATACGGGCACGGCGTTCTCGCCCGATTTCTCGCCTGACGGCGAGATGTTGGCCTTCTTCGCCTCGCCCGCCGCCGTCGGCGTCTCCGGCCTCGATCGGTTGAAGGTCACTTCCAATCTGTACCTCCTCGAATTGGCCACGAATGAAGTGCGCTCCGCGGTCAATGACGTATTCGACCCGGGCGTCCTCCGGTGGTCTCCCAACGGCCGCTCGATGGCGTTCTCCGGTGAAATCGCGGGCGAAGGCGCCTTGTGGTTGGTTAACCGGACCGGGGACGTTCGTCGATTGGCGGACCCTGCAAGTGACATCGCGTGGTCGCCGGATGGCAAGGCGCTCTTTGCGACCGTCCCGGCCGGAGACCTCCTACTGCAGCGCCTCGTACTCATTCCCGTTCCGGTGGATCCCGATTCATAGATACGTGAGGACGTTTCGCACAGTCGTGCCATCGCCAGTCGACGGTCCCGAGCGACTTCGCCTACCACTCCGACTACCGGTACGACGGCGACCGCTGGTTGAGCTCTCTCGCCGGCTTGGTCTACGCAGCCAGGGACACGCACTTGAGCGACACAGGGTGGTTGTCCACGGTCGATGCCCGCGTACTGGTTGACATTCAGGTCGGATACGTTGCGTCGCGGGACGACAGGGCCGCCGTTGAGTTGAGTTGGAGTGTCGGCAACTGGGCGGCGTTCTGGACAGGTGCTAGGCGGGACGACGGCAGCGAGGCGATGTCAGACGAGCTCAACCGGCTCGTTGCCGCGGCGGAGAACTCCTCGATCAACACGGGCCGCGACGAGGCATGGGCTCTCGGGCGACGGCCCACGACAGAAGAGGGCCTTGGCTACCTCGGCGCGAACGCGTTCCGCCTCGGCCAGACCCATCGGCCCCTCGTTCGAGACATCATTGGCAGTGCATGCGGCGCGAACCTTGTCTGTGACGCCATCGATGACCGACGTTCGCCTGGCGGGCCGACGGCCTCCTCGGGCGGCGGACCTGGGACACGGGCGGACCGGCGATGTTCGCTCACGACCAAGCGAAGCGGCCGGTCAGCCTCGTCAAAGGGGCGCTTGCCTTCGGCCGGGCTACGATCACGGCGGCAACGTCACGTCCGAGAGCCGGCTCACGTCGGAGACGGGATTGCGGATCACTCCGGCGGGACGACGACACACTTGATTGCCGCGATGGTGCCTACGCGCTCCAGCGTCCGGAGTCCAAATCGTCGCTGGTATTCTCGTGGATCACTGCTGAGCTGGTTCGGGTTCTTGCTTGATGAGTGAATCGCAGTCGTCGTACGAACGCCTGTTCGGTGGTCGAATGGCCCGGTCGCCGATGAATCAAGTGTGGGTGGTCCGGCTCGTAGTTGGCGGAGCGCTGGCCCTGAGCATCGGGCTGGCACTGCTCGCTCGTGGAGCAAGTGGGGCCGTCCCCGCCGCCATTGTGCTGGTAGCCGGGATTGTCGTGCTGGCCGTCTACGTCAGTCTGTGGCTCGACGCTGTCCTTCGGGTGCACCTCTGGCTCATGCGAAGAGCCTGGAGTACTGGGGTGCGGACGCTGGTGTTCCTCCTGGCCCTATGGAGCGTACCGATCGGAACCGCTGGCTTCCTTCTGGTCCTCGCCAGCGTCGTCGAGGCGTGGTAGTCAATCCCCGCTATGACGCCAACCACGACATCTACGGCAGCCGACCGACATCGTCACCGTCGCCGGCGACCGCCTCGGGGTGAAGGAGGGGACGACCCTCAACTGGTTCACCCGACCTCCATGGCAACGTCGCGGCCTAGCTCGATAGCACCGAGGCGACGGTCGTGTCGACGACCAGGCACGACGCCCACGGCATCTCGATCGCGACCGGCTCAGGGCAGGACCGCCGTCGGCGACCTCCTCGACGGCTTCGACACGGCAGGCGTCACCGCTTCTCGAAGAATTCGATCTCGGACAGGGCGACGGGGGCGCCTTCGGGGCCGACCGTCTGGGTGATCCGGATCTCGAGGTCGGTGACGTTGTCCAGATTCAGTTCGAACTGCTGGGCCTTATGGTCGTCGATCAGCGAGATCTCAGCCGTCGAGCCGTTCGGGGCGACGAACTGGAGGACGGCGGGCCTGCGGGTCGCGAGGAAGTCGTTTGCCGCGCCGTTGTGGACGAAGATCGCGCCGAGGTCGACCTCCGACTGGAAGGTCACCGTGATCGACGGCGTCGCGTCGGTCGC
>DASTEU010000453.1:0-4808 GCA_035709325.1 Candidatus Limnocylindrales bacterium
CGGCGAGCGTGAATTCGAACGGGTGTTCGCTTCGGGGGGCGGACCGCCCGCGGTCATCGGACGGGACCGCGACGGCCGTCTCATCGTGCCCGCGATCACGCTCTTCGCCCTCGTGCCGGGGATCCGCTCGCAGGTGGCCGACGGCCGCGCCCGCCTGGTCGAGTACCTCGTCTCGAACTTCGCCGAGCTCGTCTACGTCTGACGCCCGGCCGCCGAGTGGGGCCGCCCCGCCGCCCCGCGTGGCCGCCCGGCCGCCGCGCATCGCCGCCCAGGCCCTCGGCCTCCTGCGCCTCGTCCACCCCTTCCCCTCGATCCTCGACGGGGTCGTCGTCACGGCGGCCTGCCTCATCGCCGGCGGTGGAGGGCCGGACGCAGTGCGGCTCGGGGTCTCGATGTTCGCGCTCCAGGCGGGAATCGGCGCGACGAACGACCTCCGCGACGCGCCTGCGGACAACGGCAAGCCCGGCAAACCCATTCCGGCCGGACTCGTGTCGCCCCGGGTCGCACTGGGCGTGGCCGTCGTCGCCTTCGCCGCCGGCGTCGGGTTGGCCGTCCCCTCCGGCCCGGCCGTCGCCGCCCTGGCCGTCGTCGTTGCCGGCATCGGCCTGGCCTACGACCTGCGCCTGAAGGGGACCGCCTGGTCGTGGCTGCCGTTCGCGGTCGGGATCCCGCTCCTGCCGGTCTACGGCTGGCTGGGCACCGGTGCGCTGCCGCCGATCTTCCTCGTCGTCGTGCCGACCGCCGCGGTGGCCGGGGCGTCGCTGGCGATCTCGAACGCGCTCGTGGACCTCGAGCGCGACCGGGCGGCCGGCCTCGGCTCGGTGGCGCTCGCCCTCGGGGCTCGCCGGGCCTGGCTGCTCCACGCCGGCCTGCTCGGGCTGGTCGCGGGCGCGGCGGTCGGGACCGCGGCCGCGCTCGGCGCGCCTCCCCCGCAGATCGGCATCGTGGCGCTGGTTGGGCTCGTCCCTCTCGCGGGCGGGCGGCTTGTCCGGTCCTCCGATCCGCGCCGTCGCGAACGAGGCTGGGAGCTCGAAGCCGTCGGCCTGGCCCTCCTCGCCACCGCCTGGCTGGCGGGGCCGGCTCTCGGGGCCGCGGGCCTGCGCGGCCCCTAACGCGATCCCGCGACGCTCGTTCTCAAGGTCGATCTGCACCGGAGGTCAGACATGACCCAACTGCCCCGCCGCGTCCGCGGCCTCCTGATCGCCTTCGCGATCCTCGCCCTCTCGGCCGGCGCCGCCGCCGCGGCACGACCGGCTTTCTCGACGCCGGAGGCGGCAGCCGACGGCCTCGAACGAGCGACCGAGGCATCCGGGATCGACGTGCCGCGCGCCGGGCCGCCCGAGGCGATCGAACCGGCGGCCGATGATGGAGAGGAAGAGGACGAGCCCGAGGAGCCGCTCGCCGAGGAGCCCCTGGAGGAGGACGGCGACGACGCCGAGGCGGCAGAGCATCCCGACAATCACGGGGCGGCCGTCTCCGAGGCGGCACAGGCCGACACACCCGAGGAGTTCGACAACCACGGCCAGTACGTTCGGTCGGTCGCGACCGACAACCACGGCCACGATCCGGAGCGGGCCACCGGGAAGGCCCGTGCCGAGCAGGTCAAGCCGACGCGCTGACCGCCGACACCAGTCGCCCCGGAGCGACGAAGCCGGCGCCCATCGGGCGCCGGCTTCCCGTTCCTGCCGGGGAGGGGAGCGGTGGCGTCAGTCGGCTTCGCCGCTCCGGATCAGGGCGATCGCATTCTCCAGCTTGAGCTTCGCGATCGTGAGGTACTTCGCGAGGTTCGCCCGGTCAACCGATGAGATGGACTCGACGACGTCCGGAGCGCCGAGGACGCCGACGAGCTCCTCGACCGCGTCGGCCAGCTGGTGGCGGGCCTGGAGCAGGGAGTCGTCGGTCATCGGTCCGCCGCGCGACCGGCCCGTCCAGCCGTCGGTTGCCGCGGCGACCATCGGCTCTTCCGAGGTCGGGCCGTCCTCCGGCCCGACGTCGGCGCCGTTACCGGTCGGGCGCACTCGGCTCGGGCGGCCCTCGATCTTCTCGCGGAGCTTGACGAGCGACAGCTCGCCGCTCGCGACGCGCGCCGCCAGGCGGCGACGCTTCTTCTCGTCGGGGACCTTGAGCAGCTCGTAGGCGTGGGAGAGCGTGTCTTTGCGCAAGGACACCAGCTCGCGGATCTCCGGGGGCGCATCGGCGAGGCGGAGCCGGTTCTCGACGTAGCCCTTGTCCTTGCCCAGCTTGTCGGCCAGCTTGCGGATGCTGTAGCCGTGCTCGCTCACCATGCGGTCGTACATCGTCGCCTCCTCGAGCGGCGACAGGTCCTCACGCTGGAGGTTCTCGATGATGGCGATCTCGAGCGCGGTGTCGTCGTCGAGCTCCTCGACGAGCGCCGGCACGGTCTGGAGGCCGGCCTCCTTCGACGCTCGCCAGCGGCGCTCCCCGGCGACGAGCTGATACCGATTCTCGCCGAGCGGCCGGACGAGGATCGGCTGGAGGACGCCGTGTTCGCGAATGGACGCGGCGAGCTCCAGGAGCGCCGCGGGGTCGAAGACCATCCGCGGCTGTTGCGGATTCGATTCGATGCGGTCGACAGGAATGACCCGGACGCCGACGCTCCGGCCGACATTGTCCGACGAGAGCAGACTGACGATCGAGGGTGAAAGCTCGCGATCCTCCGACAGGCGCCGCGCTGCGGCGGCGCGGAAATCAGGCCTGGCCAAGATCGATCACCTCCCGGGCGAGCTCGCGGTAGGTCCGGGCGGCCTCGGACTGCCCGGCGTATGTCGTGATCGGCCGACCGGCAAGGGGTGCCTCGCCGAGCTTCACGGTGTTCCGGACGATGCTGTTGAAGACGTGATGGTCGCCGACGACCCGCAGCTCGTCGAGCATGTCGCGCGCGAGGTTCGTGCGCCCGTCGTAGAACGTCGGCAGCAGCCCGAGGATCCGGAGGTCCCGATTGAGCTTCATCCGGATCATGTTGATGACCTTGACGAGGTTGTTGAGGCCCTTCATCGCGTAGTACTGCGTCTGGACCGGGATGATCACGCTGTTCGCGGCAACGAGCCCGTTGACCGTCAGGAGTCCGAGGTTCGGCGGACAGTCGATGAGGACGTAGTCGTACGCGTCGACGTGTTCCTCGATCGCGTCGCGCAGGACCTGCTCCCGGCCGAGCGCGGTGAACAACTCTCCCTCGGTGCTTGCGAGATCGATGTTCGCCGGGGCGACGTCGATCCCGGCGGATTCGGTCGGCCGGATCACGTCCTCGAGCGACGCCCGCCCATCGGCGAGGACGTCGGCCATCGAACGTTCCACGGTGTTCAGGTTGATTCCGAGTCCGGCGGTCAGGTTAGCCTGCGGGTCCATGTCGATGCACAGGACCCGGAATCCTTCTTCCTCCAGTGCCCCCGCCAGGTTGATCGCCGTCGTCGTCTTCCCGACGCCACCCTTCTGATTCGCAATCGCGATCACGTTCGACACTGAAGAAATCACCTCGACGAATGCAGGGAAGGGTCTCGAAGGGGGTGCGAATCGGTCCCGTCGGACCTCATGCTACTCCAGCCCGACTGTGGTTGAGCACCGAGGTTATCCACACGGATTGCGAGTTGTTCACCGATTCTGTGGATAGTTTCGGTCGGCCGGAGGGCGTGCCAGTGACCGCGATCGGGGCCGCTATGATGGCTGTCCTTGCACAAAGACGGGCGGAGGAGGCGGGTTTGTCGACGAACGAGGAACGGATCGCCGCGTTGCGCGACCTTCGCGCGGAATCACTCCTCGGCGGCGGGCCCGAACGCATCGAGCAGCAGCACGCCCGTGGAAAGCTGACCGCGCGCGAGCGGCTCGGGCTGCTCCTCGACCCGGACACGTTCATCGAGCTTGACGCATTCGTGACCCATCGCTCGGCGGACTTCGGGCTCGACGAGCAACGGATCCTCGGCGACGGCGTCGTCACCGGCCATGGTCGCATCGATGGGCGACTCGTCTTCGTCTTCAGCCAGGACTTCACGGTCTTCGGTGGCTCGCTGTCCGAAGCGTATGCCGAGAAGATCTGCAAGGTCATGGACCTCGCGATGAAGACCGGCGCGCCCATCATCGGGCTCAACGACTCCGGCGGGGCGCGCATCCAGGAAGGGGTCGTCTCGCTCGGCGGGTACGCCGACATCTTCCTGCGCAACGTTCTCGCCTCGGGCGTCGTGCCCCAGCTCTCGGTCGTCATGGGACCGTGCGCCGGCGGCGCGGTGTATTCGCCTGCGATCACCGACTTCACCGTCATGGTCGAGGGAACGAGCTACATGTTCGTCACCGGCCCCAACGTCGTGAAGGCCGTCACCCACGAGGAGATCGACGCCGAGGGTCTCGGCGGCGCGAGCGTTCACACCGCGCGCAGCGGCGTCGCCCATCTCGCGGCGGCCGACGAGTCCGCGGCGCTCGACCTCGTCCGTCGCGTGCTGGGTTACCTGCCCCAGAACAACCTCTCCGACCCGCCCACGGTCGCCACGAGCGATCCACCGGACCGGCGCGATCCCGAGCTCGACCGCGTCATCCCCGACGACCCGTCGCGGCCGTACGACATGCACGACGTCATCGGCCGGGTGGTCGACGAGGGGCGCCTGCTCGAGATTCAGCCGGGTTGGGCCCAGAACATCATCGTCGGGTTCGCCCGTCTCGGCGGACGGAGCGTCGGGATCGTCGCGCAGCAGCCGGCCGTCCTGGCGGGCGCACTCGACATCGACGCCTCGACGAAGGCCGCGCGGTTCGTCCGGACCTGCGACTGCTTCAACGTCCCGATCGTGTCGTTCGTCGACGTC
>DASTEU010000454.1:0-3314 GCA_035709325.1 Candidatus Limnocylindrales bacterium
CGGGACGATGATGCCGCCGATCATCTGGGCCCCGGCGACGATCGCCGCCGCGAGGCCCGCGATCGAGTAGGCGTTCGGGTCGCCGTACAGCTCGAGCAGGTACGGCTGGAGCGCGTAGAACGCGTAGAAGCCGACGCCCACGGTGAACGGCGCCGCGAGCATGAGCCAGCGGACCGGCGGATTGCGGAGCCCGCCGTCGACCGCACCGTGGAACACAGCCTTCACGTCGTCGACAGGATTTGCGCCGCGCCGCGGGGAGAAGCCCAGGTCGCGCATGAACGCGAACGCGACGACGAACGTGACGCCGAGCATCGCCGCACGCAGGACGTACGGCACCCCGAGGTCCGTCGCCTGGGCGACGATCCCGCCGGCAACCGAGCCGGCGAGCATCGCCCCGCCGCTGACCGTCTGGGCCCGCCCGAAGACCGATTCGAGACTGCCCTCGAAACCCGTCGCGGCGAGCGCGTCGACGAGCCACGCCTCGGTCGCCCCGGAGAAGAACGTGAACCCGAGCCCGAGCAGGATCGACGCGACGGCCCAACCGACGAGGGGCGCCTGCCATTCCCACATCAGCAGGTAGAGCAGCGTCGAGGCCAGGAGCGTCAGCGCCCCGAGGAGGAACGAAAAGCGGCGCCCGCGCGTGTCGGCGACGACGCCGGTCGGAACCTCGAAGATCACCTGCCCGACCGTGAAGAACGCGTTCGCTGCGAAGGCCTCGGTGTTCGAGAGGCCGGCGTCGAGCAGGAAGAGGGTGTTGATGCCCCAGATGAACGAGGCGGCGAGCGTCGTCAGGAGCGTCAGGACCAGGTACGTACGCTGGACGACGCGGGCATCATTCGTCACGCCCGGCGAGTCTACCCGGCGACCCGCGATGGCCGCACGGCCGGCTCTGCCCCGCCGGCCCTACACCGCCTCGAGCTCGACGGACCGCCCGGCGGCCGCGGACACCAGGCCGGCCCACTCGGCTTTCGGGACCGGCTCGACGAGGAGCCGCCGCTCATCGACGAAGCGGGCACGATCGCCGAGCAGCTGCGCGAGGTCCGTCGGGCGGATGTAGCGCATCGGGCCGGACGGGTCCCACAGGACGACCGCGTCCACGCCGGGCAGGAGCGTCCGACCGCCCGGCGACAGGACCGCGAGCCGGGCCGGCGGCAGGCCCTCGTGCTCGCGCGACACTTCGAGGAGGCTCGCTTCCCGATGGGGCGGCAACCACTGACTCGCCCGGATCGCCTCGACGAGCCGGGCACCGAGCGTCTCGCGCGGCCCGGCGGCGCTGAGGCGGGCCAGGATCCCGGGGCCGGCCTCGAACCGTCGGACGGGTCCATCCAGACTGATGAGCCGGCCGGGATTCTGATCGATCATCGTCGCGACGATCCGGCCGGCGTTCTCGACCTCATCGGCCGCCCACGCCGGCCCGTACCTCACCTCCAGCTCCGCGAGCGACACTGGATCGCCGCCCTCGGGCTCCACGACTGCGGCTCCTCGGTGCTCGGCCACCGCCTTCGCCAGCCGAACCGCGAGGTCGTGGTCGTGCAACGTCGAGGCACTCAGAATCCGGACGTTCGCCTGCCCAGCCTCGATCTCGAGCTCCACCGCTCGGCTCGAGCGCCCCGGAAGATAGACCTTGACGAGACCGCCGATCGGCTGGTCGGGATCGAGGCCATCGAGCGCCTCGATGGTGAGACCCACCGCCCGGCGCAGGTCGGCGAGGCCGAGCGGGTCGCTCGTCGGCTTGCGGATCGTCAGCGTGAAGCTCACGGGGGCCATTCTGCCCGAGCGCTCGGCGCGCCTCGAGCAAGCGAGCGCATGCGGTGAGACTCGGTGGGCCGGCCCCCGAGCGCGGCGCTATCGTGACGCCGCTTCCCGAGCGACCACATCGAGGCGGAGTGGATGATCCGGACGACGCCCTTCCACGAGCGGACGAGTGCCCTGAACCAGACGGGACTCTGGGAGCACTGGTCGAACCATCTCGCCGCCCAGCGCTACCAGCTCTCCGAGAAGTTCGAGTACTTCGCGATCCGCAACAGCGCCGGCCTCTTCGACTCGTCGCCCCTGTACAAGTACCGGATCAGCGGGCCCGATGCCGAGCGGTTCCTGGCCGGCTTGATGATCCGCGACATCCGGACCTGCTCGCCCGGCCACGCCCAGTACACAGCCTGGTGCGACGATCGTGGCTTCGTCGTCGAGGACGGTGTCGTCCTCCGCCATGGCCCCGACGAATTCCTGCTCACGGCCGCGGAGCCCAACCTCGCCTACCTCGAAGGCCTGACCGGCCGGCTCGACGTCGGGATCGAGGAAGTCTCGGACGACTGGGCGGTCCTCGCGATCCAGGGCCCTCGGGCGCGGGCGCTGCTGGCGACGCTGACGCGGGACATCGCGAGGCTGCCCTACTTCGGGCTCGCCGCGACCAGGATCGCCAGTGTGCCGGTGACCGTCTCGCGGACCGGCTACACCGGCGATCTGGGCTACGAGATCTGGGTCCCCGCGGGGGACGCCCTCGCGGTCTGGGACGCGGTCTGGTCGGCGAGCCGGGGGCAGGGCGTGATCCCGATCGGGCTGACCGCGCTCTACATGGCCCGGATCGAGGCCGGCCTCGTCCTGCTCGACGTCGACTTCCACTCGAGCCGCTTCGCCTGGACCGACGCCGATCGGACGACGCCGATCGAGCTGGGCCTCGGCTGGATGGTCCGCAACCTCGACGCCGACGACCGGGCGTTCATCGGCCGCGACGCGATCGCTCGCGAACTGCGCGACAAGACGTCGCGCTGGCGGCTGACCGGGCTCGTGGTCGACTGGCGAGACTACGAGCGGGTCTACGGAGCGGCGGGGCTGATCCCACCCAAGGACCACACGCCCGTCCACGACGAGTACTACGTCTACGACGACAAGCTCAACCAGCTCGGTTACGCGACGAGCCAGATGTATTCGCCGATGCTCCAGCGCCACATCGCCCTGGCGCGCGTGCCGCTCGACCGGACGGCACCCGGCTCGCGCGTCAAGCTCGAACTGGCGGTCAGTCACCGCTACGAGTACCTCGACGCCGAGGTCGCCCGCCGGCCCCTCTTCAACCCCGAGCGAAGGACCGCCTGACATGCCGAAGACGACAGCCAAGCCGTCGGCCCGCTCGACCCGCTCGGGCCGCCCGACCCGCTCGGGCCGCCCGACCCGCCCCGCGAAGTCCGGCAAGGCCGCGACGAAGGACGACCGGACCTACGACGCGATCGTGATCGGCGGCGGCCACAACGGCCTGACGAACGGCGCCTATCTCGCGAAGTCCGGTCTCCGGACGCTGATCCTCGAGCGACGCCACCTCG
>DASTEU010000455.1:0-4090 GCA_035709325.1 Candidatus Limnocylindrales bacterium
CTGAGAATTGCGAACGCCGGCGTCCCAGACGCCGGCGTTCGCTGTCCCCGAGACCCGGACGTGGAGGGCGATCCGGGTCGTGCCCTGGAGAAGGCGGTGGTGGTGACCTATGGACGGCCCGTCCGGCTCATCGGCCGCGCCATCGGGCGGCTGCTGACGATCCGCGGAGCGGCCGACGGGGCGACGCCGGCGACGATCGGCGTCGGCGCGGAGGTCTGACGCCGAACCGACTGCTCCTGCGGTCGGCCCTGCGGGCCCTCGCCCGGCTGGAACGCGCGGCCGAAGCGGCGCATCCGGACGGCGAGGTAGTACTCCATGATCTGGCGGACCTGCGGCTCGCTGAGCATGTCGTCGGCGCGGAGTGCGTACTCGACCCGGGCCGTCGGGTTCATCGCCCCGGCGCTCACGACGCCCAGATACTGCGCGGTGTCGGCGTCCTCGCGCAGCTCGCGCAGGCCGCGGGCGAGTTTCGTCGCGGTGCCGAGCGACGGCATTCGATCGCCGCGGATCAGCCGCGAGATCGTCGAATGGTCGACGCCGGACTGCTGTGCGAGCTGGCGCTGCGACATCTTCTTGGCCTTGAGCTGTGCTCGAAGCCATTCGTTGAACGCGCGCCCGTGTTGACTGGTCATGGTCGGCTGATGCGCTCCGTGCCTCCCGTCGCCGGGATGTACCGCGATGCAGCAACTATCCGGTCTGAAGGGGCTGGCCCTGTATCACCCATTGGTACCAGCGCCCCCACGCGGGGCCCTTGCGGCGTTCGGCGGTAGGGTGCGGTTCCGACGGGTCCGGGCCGGACCGCGAATGGGACCACCGGCGCTGTCGATGGGTACGCGAAATTGCCCGGACCGGATCCGGGGCGGCGGCGACGCCGGTTGGCTGCCCGGCGGTCCCCCGTCGTGGTCGCGGGCATCGCAATCCCTTGTCTCGTTGGAGCGATCCTGCCCTCCGCCGCGGGGGCACACCGCGTCAGCCACGGCCCATTCCGTTTCGGCGACGTGGCAAGCGGCCGCCGGAAATCGAACCGCCGCGGGCTACAGGAGCGCTTGGGGCTGCGGTGTGCCGCCCGGCCCCTCGAGGCCGACGCCGCGCCGCTTCGGCGAGACCGAGTACGCGATCGAGCCCAGGATGATGATCGAGAGGACGCTGATCGCCCGGTCCACGAGCGTGATCGCGAGGGCCTCGGGAGCGCTGACGCCGTAGACGAGCGTCAGGACCGCCACCACGCCGGTCTCGACGACCCCGATGCCGGCCGGCGTCAGCGGCACCGCCGTGAGGAGCGATCCGGTCAGGGCGACGAAGAAGGCGCCGCTGATGCCGAGGTGGACGCCCTCGAACCCCAAGGCCTCGACGACGAGGTAGAGGCGCATCGCCTCGGTCGCCCAGATGAGCCCGGTGATCACGACGAGGCGGGGCAGGGCCCGCATCCCGACTGCCGAGAAGACGCCCTCCTCGAAGCGATCGTAGAACTCGGCGACCGTGTGCGGCAGGGGCAGGGCCGTGATGACGCGCCGCCCGAAGTTGCGCATCGTGAGCAGCCCGGCGGCCAGCAGCACGACGACGCCGACACCGATCGCGAAGACGACCTGGACCTCACCCGGCAGCCGGCCGCGGAAGCTCCAGTAGCCCGCGGCGAGCCCGACGACGACGATCGCGAAGAGGTCGAGGACGCGCTCGATGAAGACGGTCCCGAACGTCCGGCTGAGCGACACCGTGCTGTTGATCTTGAGCAGGTACGCTCGGTAGATGTCGCCGAGCTTGGCCGGGACGAGGCAGTTGACGAGCCACGAGATGAAGATGATCTCGGTCGCGTCGCGGATCCGGAGGGGGTACCCGGTGCCGCGGATGAGCGTCGCCCAGCGCAGGCCGCGGAGCGGGAAGCCGAGGTAGAAGACCCCGAACGCGGCGAGCAGCAGCAGCGGGTTCGCCTGGAGGATCAGTCCCGGCAGCTCGTCGAGGCGGAAGCCGGGAAGCGACCGGACGAACAGGAAGAGCAGGATGATCGGCAGGACGAGCGAGATGATCGTCTTGGGCTGGCGCAGGCGACGGCCGAGCGAGAGCGACTCGGCGCTGACCCGGTCGGCCTGACGCCGCTCCTCCTCGACCCGCCGCTCCGCGCCCGAGCGACGCTCCGGCTCGTGGCTCCGGCGCTGGCGACGGCGCTGGCCGCTTCGGCGATCGAACCCCGATCGCCGTTCGGCCTGGGCACCCGGTTCCGCCGGCTCGGGCCCGGGCACGGCCGGAGGCGGCTCGTTCGCGTCGCCGCCGCCGGGCCCGTTCATCGGGCGCTCGCGATCCGGTCCCGGCCGCGGCCGCGGGCCCGCTGGACGAGTTTGGCGAACGGCGTCACCGCCCGGACGAAGTACGTGGCCCGGCCCGTGACGAGCTCCGCGGTCGGCAGCGCGGCGAGGAGCCCGGCGGGAGTCGAGGGATCGCCGTCGAGGGCGCAGTAGGCGACGCCGACCTCCATCACCGAGTGGGCGTCGGACACCGCCACGCCCGGGAGACCGTGTTCGACGGCGAACGCGGCCGCCCGCTCGTTGCCGGTGCCGACCATGACCCGGGCGTTGTGGACCTCGACCCAGTCGACCTCGGTCGCGATCTCCGCCAGCGCCGTGGAGGCGTGGAGCGAGCCGCGGAAGCGGTCGAACGGGTGGGGGATGCCGACGAGCCCCGCCTGAGCCCGCGTCTCGGCGATCGTCTCGGACGCCGACAATCCGCTCGGGATCGAACGCTCGAGGAAGAGGCAGATGAGGTCGCCGTCGCGCGTCCTGACCTCCTGACCGACGATGACCGCGAGTTCGGGCGCCTCGGCCCCGGCGATCCGGGCGGCCTCGAGGGCCCCGTCGATCCGGTCGTGATCGGTGACCGCAAGATGGGTGAGGCCGCGAGTGCTCGCTGCCCGGACGACCGCGGCGGCGGCGGCCAGCGAGTCGAACGAGGCGCTCGTGTGGCAGTGCAGGTCGACGAATCGCCGGGTCGGCCGCGCCGGCGTGGACTGGGCTCCGCCCCGGGCCTCGGCGGTCGAGGGCCCACCCGGCGCGGAGGGTGCCCCGTTCACTAGATCTGCGAGACGAGCGACTTCTTGAAGAAGTCGAAGTGCTCGAGGGCGAGGCCGGTCCCGAGGGCGACGCAGTTGAGCGAGTTCTCGGCGACGTGGCAGGGCACGCCGGTCACCTGGGTCAGCAGCTTGTCGATGTTGCGCAGCAGCGACCCGCCGCCCGACATGACCATGCCCTTGTCGATGATGTCGGAGCTGAGCTCGGGAGGCGTCTGCTCGAGGACCAGGCGGACGGCCGTCACGAGCTGCTGGAGCGGTGCCTCGATCGCCTCCATCACCTCGGAGCTCGTGATCGGGATCGTCCGCGGCAGGCCGGCGATCAGGTCGCGGCCGCGGACCTCCATCTGGAGCTCGCGCTCGAGCGGCAGGGCGGTCCCGATCTGGATCTTGACCTCCTCCGCGGTCCGCTCGCCGATCATCAGGTTGTACTTCTTGCGGATGTAGGTCGCGGTGCTCTCGTCGAACTTGTTGCCCCCGACGCGGAGCGAGGTCGAGACGACGATCCCGCCCAGGGCGATGACCGCGATCTCGCTCGTCCCGCCGCCGATGTCGATGACCATGTTCCCCGACGGCCCGCTGATCGGGACGTTGGCCCCGATCGCCGCGGCCAGTGGCTCCTCGATGAGGTAGGCCTCCTTGGCCCCGGCCTTGAGGGCCGCGTCGCGGACAGCCCGCTTCTCGACCGAGGTCACGCCGGCCGGGACGCTGATCATGACCTCCGGCCGGCTGAAGCCGATCCGGCCCTTCGTCGCCTTCGCGATGAAGAAACGGAGCATCGCCTCGGTGATGACGTAGTCGGCGATGACGCCGTCCTTCATCGGGCGGATCGCCTGGATGTTGCCGGGCGTCCGCCCGATCATCTCGCGGGCCTCCTCGCCGACGGCCACGATCCGGTTGTCGTCATCCACCGCCACGACGGACGGCTCCTGGATGACGATGCCCTTGCCCTCGACGTGGACGAGGACGTTGGCGGTGCCGAGGTCGATGCCGATCTTCATGCGGGTGTGCCGGGATCCCCTTCCAGGACGT
>DASTEU010000456.1:0-2125 GCA_035709325.1 Candidatus Limnocylindrales bacterium
GCGCTCGCCGACGCCGCCGCCTGGTGGTACGGCGATCCGAGCCACGAACTCGGCGTCGTGGGCGTCACCGGCACCGACGGCAAGACGACGACGTCGTTCCTCGCGGTCGCCGCATTCGAGGCAGCGGGCCTCCGAAGCGGCCTCCTCTCGACGGCGGCGACCCGGATCGGCGGCGTCCAGGAAGCGAACGCCGAGCACATGACGACGCCGGGTGCGCCCGTTCTCCAGCGGGCGCTCCGGGCGATGGTGGCGGCGGGGGACGGGGCGGCCGTCGTCGAGACCACCTCGCACGGCCTCGCCGCCGACCGCGTGCGGGGGATCGCGTACGACGCGGCGATCCTGACGAACCTGACCCACGAACACCTCGAGTTCCACGGCACGTGGGAGGCCTACCGCGACGCGAAGCTCTCGCTCTTCGAGCGCCTCGCGGCCGGCCCGCGCAACCCGCGCAAGCCCGCGCCGGGCTGGCCGAAGTCGGCGATCGTGAACGCCGACGACCCGAGCGCCGGCGCCTTCGTCGGCGTGGCCCAGGAGGCCGGGGCACGGATCCTCACCTACGGCACCGATCCGGCGGCCGACGTCCGGGCCACCGGGAGCGAGGAGGATGCCCACCGCCTCCGGATCCGGTACGACGCACCCTCCGGCCCGGCGGCCCTGGAGCTCCGCCTCGCCGGCCGATTCAACGCCCACAATGCGCTCGCGGTCGTCGCCCTCGGCGATGCGCTGGGGCTCGACCCGGCCGCGGTCCGGGCCGGCCTCGAGTCGGTCGAGGGCGTCCCGGGCCGGATGGAGCGGATCGATGCGGGCCAGCCGTTCGGGGTCATCGTCGACTACGCCCACAGTCCGGCCTCGCTCCAGGCGGTCCTCGACCTGCTGGCGCCCGTGGCGGCGGCCCGCGGCGGCGGGCTCATCGCGGTCTTCGGCTCGGCGGGGGAGCGCGACGTGGCGAAGCGCCCGATGATGGGGCGGATCGCGGGTGAGCGTTGCCGTCTCGTCGTCGTCACCGACGAGGACCCGCGCGGCGAGGACCGCGAGACGATCCTCGAGGAGATCGGCCGCGGCGCGGAGGCGGCCGGCCGGCGGCGGGGCCACGACCTGCTGCTCGTCGCGGACCGGCCGGCGGCGATCGCCGCGGCGTTCGAGCGGGCGCGGCCAGGCGACGTGGTCCTCCTCGCCGGCAAGGGCCACGAGCAGTCGATCATCGGCCCCGACGGACCCGTACCGTACGATGAGCGGGCGACCGCTCTCGCGGCACTCGCCGCGCTGGGCCACGGGGTGGGAGGCTGAGTATGCGCGGCTGCCTGTTCGTCCTGCTGGCCGGCGTCGCCGTCCTCGTCGCCGTCGTCTGGTTCGCCGGGCCGCCGATCGCCGGCGCTGCCGTCGGTGCCGCGTTGACGTCGGGCGGGCTCAGCGCCGAGGAGATGACGATCGAGGTCGAGTCGGACCCGCCGCTGCGGCTGGCGCTCGGCCAGGCGGACCGGATCACGGTCGAGGCCGACGACGTCAACTGGAACGACATCCGGGCCGGCCGGCTCGAGGTCGAGCTCCGCGACGTGGACCTGATCGGGCGGACCGTCCGGACCGCCGACGGGCGGCTCGAGGCGGTCCAGCTCGAAGAGGCCGGGGAGGACGGCGAGCCGCTCCTCATGGCGATGACGTTCAGCGGGCCGGCCGACGAGGCCCTGACGGCCATCTCGATCGACCGGGCCACCGCCGAACGGCTGGCGGCGGCCGCGTTCGAGGCGGAGATCGGGACGCCGCCCGAGACGGTCGATCTGGTCGTCCCGGACACGATTCGATTCTCGAGCGGCGGGCAGTCGGTGAGCGGCCGTCTCGAAGTCACGACCGCCGGCGAGCTGCAGGCCGTGACGCCGCTCGGCAGCGTGACGCTGCTCGAGAGCCGGGGCCTGCCGATGCAGCTGAGCGACGTCTCGGTCGGGCCGGTCGGAATCGAGGTGACCGGCCTGCTCGACGTGAGCTCGCTCCTCGACTGAGCGGCCCGGCCGGACAGAGGCCCCGCCCGTCGATGACGAACGGGGCCCTCGATCGGCCGGAGCCGTGTCAGTCGGCCGGGAAGATGTCGAACTCGGCGAGGAAGGCCAGGTCGTCCGGCTGGTCGAGCCGG
>DASTEU010000457.1:0-9273 GCA_035709325.1 Candidatus Limnocylindrales bacterium
GCGGCGGTGATCGCCGCGAACCTCGACGCGGCCCGCCTCGCGGGCCCGAACGCGACCGTCGTCCGCGCGGACGCCCTGGGCTGGCTCGGGCGGTCCGATCCGGGTGGACCGCCGTTCGACCTCGTGTTCGTCGACCCGCCCTACGCCGACGTGGAACTCCTGCGGGCGGTCCTCGCTTCCCTCGGCGGCGCCGGTGCTCCGCTCGCGCCCGATGCCCGCGTCGTCGCCAAACACTTCTGGCGTGATCGGCCGCCCGAGCGGATCGGTATGCTGGCGCTCGAGCGCGACCGGCGGTTCGGGGAATCGGCCCTGACCTTCTACCGGCGCGAGGAGAGCACGGCCGAATGAGCGTCGCCGTCTACCCCGGATCCTTCGACCCGATCACGAACGGCCATCTCGACGTGATCGGCCGGGCGGCGTTCGCGTTCGACACCGTCGTCGTCGGGGTCCTCGCCAACCCCCGCAAGCAGCCGCTCCTGGCGGCCGACGAGCGGGTGGAGATCATCCGGGCCTCGGTCGCCGGTGGGGCGCCGACGCAGGGGCGGATCGAGGTCCAGGCGTTCGACGGGCTGACGGTCGAGTTCTGCCACGCGCTCGGGGCGTCGTTCATCGTCCGCGGCCTCCGCGCGATCAGCGACTTCGAGGCGGAGATGCAGCTCGCCCACAACAACCGCAAGCTCGCCCCCGACGTCGACACGGTGTTCTTCATGACCGCCCTTGAGCACGGCTACGTGTCGTCGAGCCTCGTCAAGGAGATCGCCTCGTTCGGCGGGGACGTGGCGGAGATGGTGCCGCCGGCCGCCCTGGCTGCCCTGCGACGGGCCCTGGCGGCGCGCGCCGGGTGAGGCTCGCGGTTCCCGGGCACTCCTGAGCACACTCGCTTCAGGGCCGAGCTGGAGGTCGCCTCGGTTGGCTTCCTCGCCTGGCGCGCGTCGGCTTGACCGGGGTTGGTGGGCCCAATCGCGTACTGGCCGTCAAGTCCGCAGGACGAAGGTGACGAAGGTCAGGTGCGAGGTGCCGACGGTTCCGGTGACTTCCCAGCAGCCCTCGGTCGGGAAGTAGACACCGCTCGCTTGGAAGCCGTGGGTCCCATAGTCATCGAATTCCGCGCGGAGCAGTCGTCCCGGCGCATCGAGCCGGCGGCCGGTGATCGTCAGCGATCCTGAAACGATCCGCCACCAGCCGAACTTCCACCCGATCGAGCCATCGCTCTCGACGAACCGGGGATCGGCGAGGATCACGCCAGCATCGCCCAGCCCTCCGACCCACAGGTCGTCATTGCCGAAGGCCGCGGATGACCCGAAGAGTCGATCCCCGAAGTCCGCTGGGGCCTTGACTGGCTTCGTCACGGGACAGTTCTTCGCGTCGGCCATGGATAGCGGCAAGGCGGTGGCGGCAAGCGGACCGGTAGGCGTGACCGTCGAGGCAGGAGACGGAGTCGCGCTGGTCCCGGCCGGTGACGCGACGGCAGCGGCGCCGGGGCTGGGACCTGTCGCGGGGGAGCACGCCGCGAACGTCAAGCTGATAAGCAGAATGACTGCGGAGGTTCTCATGGGCAAACCACATCGAGGCCGGACCACGTCCTCATCGCCGATTCGTACACCGACACGTCCCGCCAGGTTCCGGGAGCGGACTTCGCGAGGGGCAACCTTCGCCGCCGGGTTCGACCTTCCATCGTCCCTCCCTCACAGCGACGACAGGGCCCGCAGCGGAGTCCAACTTGGGCCACAGGCCTAAGTTGGTCCGCGAGGCGGACCAAGCGACCGGCGAGGATCGTCCTGATCGCCGAATCCGGAGTCTCGGCCGCCCGCTGGT
The DNA here is from genome assembly GCA_035709325.1 of Candidatus Limnocylindrales bacterium. Lineage (GTDB taxonomy): Bacteria > Chloroflexota > Limnocylindria > Limnocylindrales > CSP1-4 > CF-46. The sequence goes on from DASTEU010000457.1 coordinate 1,816, forward strand.
CCGTGTGGCGGACCACATGACGGGTGACGGGCCGCTGAGCGCTGCGCCGGTGACGCTCCGTCGTCCATTGGTCCGCGTGGCGGACCAGTCAGCCCTCACGGGCCGATCCGACCCACCGCGAAGCTCGCGGTTCCGGGAGCCCGGGCACCGTGCCATAATCGCGGCCAACGACCCGCCGTCCCGGTCGACTGCCACCGGAGGGCACTCCGATCGACATCATCTTCCTCGTCGAGCGCCTCGAGTCGATCATCGCGAACGGCCGGCGCCTCCCCATGACGAACAACGTCGTCATCGACCAGTCCGCCGCGCTCGGGCTCATCGACGAGCTGCGCGTCGCGGTCCCCGAGGAGGTCCGCGCCGCGAAGCGGATCAACTCCGAGGGCGAGCGGATCATCGAGAAGGCCCAGGAGGAGGCCGAGCGGATCGTCGCCCGGGCCCAGGAACAGGCCGCGTTCCTCATCGACGAGCGCGGCCTCACCCAGCAGGCCGAGGCCGAGAGCCGGCGGATCGTCGCCGAGGCGGAGGCCGACGCCGAGGAGGTCCGCCGTGGTGCCGACGAGTACGCGGTCGGCGTCCTCGTCGGGCTCGAGGGCGACGTGGTGAAGACCCTGCAGAGCATCAAGAAGGGCATCGCGATGCTCGACGAGCGGCGGGCGGAGCTCCGCGAGGCGGCCGAGGACGGCCGGGCCGATGCCGAGCCGGAGTTCGGCGGCTACGAGGACGAGCGCCACGGTCAGGACGAGGAGGAGGAGTCGGGCCTGCCGGTGCAGCGATGAGCTCCGGGCGAGCCGTCGGCGCGCCGCTCGTCTGGAACGTCGCGGGCCTGCTGAGCGAGGATCCCGGCGCGACCCGCGACTACGAGGTCGCCGGGGCGACGATCGACCTGGGCGAGGACCTCCGCCTCGCCGACCCGATCGAGGGTCGCGTCCGACTCGCCCGGACGAACCGGGGCCTGCTCGTGTCGGCGTCGTTCAGGACGAGCCTCCAGGCCGAATGCAGCCGCTGCCTCCGGGAGATCGAGGTGCCGATCGAGGTCTCGATCGAGGAGGAGGCATTGCCCTCGATCGACATCGGATCGGGCCTGCCGGTCACGCCGGAGCCAGGGGCAGAGGACGAGCCGCTCCGGCTCACCGACCACCACGAGCTCGACCTCGAAACGCCGGTCCGGGAGGCGATCCAACTCGAGGAGCCGATCGCCGCGCTCTGCCGCGAGGCGTGCCCGGGTCTCTGCCCGGTGTGCGGCACGCCGCTCGACGATGGCGTCCACGACCATCCGGACGACGAGATCGACCCGCGGCTCGAGGCCTTGCGCGACTTCAAGCCCGACAACTCCTAACGACCGCCATACGCTCCCGCCGAGAGCCGTAGACCCACCAATCGCGCCCGATCGACCTCTCAAGGGCCGGTGTCAGCCCCGAGCGTCAAATTCGTCGGCTCAGCATCCGCGATCCAGCACCATGACGCCGACTGCGCTCCGCCGGAGAGCGTTCGACCGCGAATCGCGGCCGAGCCACTGAGGAACGGCGCCCGAACCACGGAGCCACGGGTGGCACACGCGGGCGCGGCACGGTACACTCCCCGATCGGCCCTGCCCGACCCGGCAGGCTGTTCCGGCGCGTCCCGCACCTCGGCCGCCCGCCAGCATCCGACCACTGAAGGAGACCGCAGACCGTGGGTGTTCCGAAGCGACGCGTCTCGCACGCCCGGCAGGGCGAGCGCCGCGCCCACCTCGCCCTGAGCGTGCCCAAGCTCGAAGAGTGCGACCACTGCCACGAGCCGAAGCTGCCGCACCACGTCTGTCCGAACTGCGGCTGGTACAACGGTCGCCAGGCGATCGAGCTCAAGCAGTCGACGAACGAGTCCGCCTCCTGACCGTGGTCGACCAGATCGGCCACGCGGCGCGACCCACGACCGGGCCAGGACTCGCCGCCTCGGTCGATGCCCGCGGCGTGACGATCGCGGTCGACGCGATGGGCGGCGACCACGGACCGACCGAGCTCGTCCCGGGCGCTCTCGATCACGCCCGCTCCCATCCCCACGACCGCCTGCTCCTCGTCGGGGACGAGGCCGCGATCCGGCGCATCGCCGGCGAGCTGCCCCCGAACGTCGAGATCGTCCACGCCTCACAGGTCGTCGGGATGAACGAGCATCCGGCCCTCGCCCTCCGCGAGAAGAAGGACGCGACGATCCTGGTCGCGACCGACCTCGTGAAGCAGGGACGTGCCGAGGCCCTCGTGACCGCCGGCCACACCGGCGCCGGCATGGCCGCGGCGGTCCTCCGGCTCGGTCGCCTGCCCGGCGTCGACCGGCCTGCCCTCGCGGTCCAGATGACGACCGACGCGGGCCCGATGGTCCTCCTCGACATCGGGGCGAACCCCGATTCCACGCCGGAGAACCTGGGCCAGTACGCGCGGATGGGCGCGATCTTCGCCGAGCGCGTGCTGGGCGTGGCCCGGCCGCGGGTCGCCCTCCTCTCGATCGGCGAGGAGAAGGGCAAGGGCGATGCCCGGATCCAGCGGGCGACCGAGCTGCTGGACGCGACCGATCTGGACTTCGTCGGCAACGTCGAAGGCAAAGACCTCACGAAGCACCTCGCCGACGTCGTCGTCTGCGACGCGGTCCTCGGCAACGTCGTGATCAAGTTCTTCGAGGGCCTGTCGGGCTTCATCTTCGACCTGTTCCGGGCCGAGTTCCGCGGGTCGTTGCGGGGGCGCCTCGCCGCGCTTCTCCTCCGGCCCGGCATCGCCCGCATCCGGGACGTCTTCGACTACGAGCGGGCCGGCGGCTCGCCGCTCCTCGGGGTCCGGGGGACGGTGATCATCACCCACGGCCGGGCCCGCCGCCGGATGGTCGGCTATGGTGTCGGCGTCGCGGCGACGATGGCCCGGACCCGCGTCCCGGAGCTGATCGCAGACGCGTTTGCCGCCGAGCGGTCTCGAGACGCCGGCTCCCCGGCCGCCGCCGGCGACGACGATCCCGCCGCCGGAGCCGCCGAACCCGCCGGAGCCGCCGGGCCCGCCGGACCCGCCGAACCCGAACCGCTGGAGTCTGCGTCGTGAGCGGCCCCGAGCTGACCGTCGGGCGCGGCGTCATCACCGAGATGGTCCGTCTCGCCGCGTTCGAGGTGCCCGGCGTCAGCCGGGTCGGCCGGGCCGGGCCCCCGTGGCGGGCGTTCTTCGCCGGACCCGCCGTCACGACGCGACTCTCGGACGACGGCGTCCGTGTCCGGGTCTGGGTCGTCGCCCGTCCCGGCCACGCCCTCGTCCCGCTGACCCGCCAGGTCCGGTCGGCGGTCGCCGCGACCGTCGAGCGGCTGCTCGGCCTGCGGCTCGATTCGGTGACGGTCACGGTCGACGGTGTCGGAGGCTGACGGGACCGATTCCGCGGCCGGCCGGCGCGACGAGCCTGCGCCGCGCCGGGCCGCCGGCTCCGCAAGCGACCGCATCCGCGCCTTCCGGACCGGCCGGCGACTCGCCCTCGCCGCCGTCTTCGAGGCCGAGTTCGGGCAGCGGACGGCCGACGCGATCCTCGAGCGGCATCTTGCCGAGACCGAGGGCAACCCGGTCGCGGCCGAGCTCGCCCGGACGCTCGTGGCGGCGGTCGTCGCGCACCGCGACACGATCGATGCAACCATCGAACGAGTTGCACCCCAGTATCCGGTCGTGACGCTCGCTCGGATGGACCGCGCGCTGCTCCGTTGCGCGATCGGCGAGGTGCTACACTCGCCGACGCCGGCCCGGGTGGCGATTGCCGAATGGGTCGAGTTGGCACGGATCTACAGTGGAGACCCGATGCGGCGCCTGATGAACGGCGTGCTCGGGAACATCGCAGCAGGATCGGTCGGCCCGTAACAGTCGGCATCACACTCCGAGGAGGGAGTCAGTTGGCCACAACGTACGAGCGCCTCAAGAAGATCGTCGTCGAGCAGCTCGGCGTCGAAGAGGATGAGGTCAAGCCGGAAGCTTCGTTCGTCGACGATCTGAATGCCGACTCGCTCGACCTCGTCGAGCTCATCATGAGCCTCGAGGAGGAGTTCGGGACCGAGATCAGCGACGAGGACGCGGAGAAGATCCGGACCGTCGGCGACGCGGTCGACTACATCGACGAGCGCTCCTCCTAGCGGGGCACCCGTCCCAGCCCGGCGACCGACGGCGACGGGAGCGGTGCGACCGGCGGCCGCCCTCGCCGAACGACTCGGGCTTCCCGTCCGCGACCTCGACCTGCTCGAGCAGGCCCTCGTCCACAGCAGCTGGCTCCACGAGCATCGCGAGTCGGCCCGCGGCCACAACGAACGCCTCGAGTTCCTCGGCGACGTCGTCATCAACCTCGCGATCTCCGAAGCGCTGTTCGCGGCCTACCCGACCGATGACGAGGGCCTCCTCTCGACTCGCCGGGCCTCGATCGTCAGCACCTCGGGCCTCGCCCGGCTGGCCGGGCGGATCGAGCTCGGGAGGGTCCTGCTCCTCGGCGAGGGCGAGGCCCAGCGCGGCGGCCGGCGTCGGCCGTCCCTCCTCGCATCGGGCTTCGAGGCGCTCGCCGGCGCGCTCTACCTCGATCTGGGCTGGGACCGGACGCGCGACTGGCTGATCGAGCTGGCCCGACCGGAGCTCGCGAACGACGCCCCGGGGCTCCTCCTCAAGAGCCCGAAGAGCCGGCTCCAGGAGTACACCCAGCGGCGGACCGGCGTCCGGCCCGAGTACCGCATCGTGGACGCCAGCGGTCCCGACCACGAGAAACACTTCCGGATCGAGGTCTGGGTCCAGGGCCGGATGCTCGGGACCGGCGAGGGTCCGTCCCGCCGGACGGCCGAGACCGCGGCAGCAGTCCAGGCGCTCGAGCGGATCCGTGCCGAGCGAGCGGCCGAAACGGGTTCGCCCGCCGACGTCTCGCTCGCAGCGAGCCGCCAGGCGGCACGGGTCCGACCGCGTGCCGCGGAGGTCCGCAAGTGAGCGCCCCGGCCCGCCTGCTCGCGCTCCGGCTCCAGGGCTTCAAGTCGTTCGCCGAGCGGACGGTCGTCGAGTTCGGCGGCGGGATCAGCGCGATCGTCGGGCCCAACGGATCGGGCAAGAGCAATCTCGCCGACGCCCTCCGGTGGTCGCTCGGTGAGCAGGGCCGGGCACTGCGGAGCCGCAAGTCGGAGGACGTGATCTTCGCGGGTTCGGACCGCCGCGGCGCGCTCGGCATGGCCGACGTCACGCTCGTCCTCGACAACGCCGACGGCCTGCTGCCGGTCGACTACAGCGTGCTCGAGCTCGGCCGCCGGCTCTACCGATCCGGCGAGAACGACTACCTGCTGAACCGCCAGCGAGTCCGCCTCCGCGACCTCGTCGAACTGCTCGACGCGGCGCACCTCGCCGACAACGCGTTCCTCTTCATCGGCCAGGGCATGGTCGACCAGGCGCTCGCACTCCGGCCGGAGGAACGGCGGCCGCTCTTCGAGGAGGTCGCCGGCGTCCGCCGCCACGAGCGCCGCCGCCGCCGGGCCGAGGACCAGCTCGCCGAATCCGAGGCGAACCTGGCCCGCGTCGAGGACATCCTCGGCGAGCTCCGGCCGCAGGCCCGCCGGCTCGCCGCCCAGGCGGAGCAGCAGGCGACCCGCCTGTCGGCCGGCGAGCAGCTCGCCGACGCCCTGATCCTCGCCGCGCATCACCGCTGGCACGAGGCGTCGTCACGGGCGGCCGCGACGGTGGCGCGGCGCGAGCGGGAGCGGGCCGAGGCCGACCGGGCGATGACCGAGCTGCAGGCCGCCGAGGAGGCAGCCGCGGCGATCGCCGCCGAGCTGGCGGCGCGGGCCGACGCGGATCGGGAGCGGCGGGCCGCCCACGAGACCGCTCGCGCCCGGCTGACCGAGCTCCAGCTCCGCAACGCCCGGCTTGCCGGGGATCTCGAGGCGATCGGCCGTGACCGGAGCCGGCTCGCGGACGAGCTCGCCGCCGCGGAGGCCGATCTCGCCGTACAGCGTCGGGCGCTCGCCCAGCCGGTCCCGCCACGCGACCTCGACCTCGAGGCGGCGGTCGGTGAATCCGAACGGGCGCTCGCCGATGCGCTCGCCGAGCTCGGTGCGCTCCGCGCGGCCGACCGGGCGCGGGGCGAGGAGGCGGCGGCGATCCGGCGGGCCGAGGCCGCCCGCGAAGCCGAGGTGGAGACCGCGCTGCGACGTTTGGCCGACGCCGAGCGGCGGGCAACCAGCCAGCGCCAGGCGGCCGACGAGGCGGCCGCCAGACAGGCCGACCTTGCCCGGGCCCGAACGGCGGCCGGCGCAGAGCTCCAACGCGCCGTCGAGGACGAGCGCGCGGCTGCGGCTGAGCGAGAGGCCGCCCGCGAGGCGGCCGACGCCGCCGAGGCGGCCCGCCAGGCCGCGGCCGAACGGGCGGCGAGCATCGGTTCGCTCCTGGCAGCCCAGCGCGGCCGGCTCGAGGCCCTCGAGGCGCACCTCGCCGAGGAAGAGTCCCGTGGGATCGCCCGAGCGGCGAAGCGGCGCGGCGGCCGCCGACTCGACGAGGACCTCGTGGTCGATCCCGCGCTGCGGGCCGCGGTCGAGGCCGCCCTGGACGAACGTGCGCGGGCCTATCTCGTGAATCGCGATGTCGTGCGCGAGCTGGCCGGCGAGCGCGGCATCCTCGTCCCGGCCGACGCGGCCCAGGCCGGTGCGCCCGATTCTGGCCGGGCGCGCGCGAGCGCCCCCGAGAGTCGCTTCCTCGATCAGATCGCGGACGCCGGCGGCGCGCCGCTCGCCAACGCCATCCGGCGCGACCCGGGGGGCGCGGCGTCGCGACTCCTGGCTCGTGCGGTGGTGGTTCCCGATCTCGAGGCGGCCCTGGCCCTGCAGGCCGACCTGCCGGCCGGCTGGCTCGTCGTCGTCCGTGACGGATCCGCGGTCGTCGACGCCTGGACGGTCCGCCTCGGACGTTCCGACGCCGCGCTCGAGCGGCGGGCCGAGGCCGACCGCCTCCGGAGCGAGGTCGCCCGCCTCGACGCCGACTCCGCGGCGGTGTCGACCGCTGCCGACGAGGCCGCGGCGGACGCGGCGTCTGCGCGGACCCGGTTCGAAGAGTCCCGCGCCGCGGAGTCGCGCGCGGTCGGCCGTCGCCGCGAGGCGGAGGAGTCCGAGCGAGCCGCGGCCCGAACCCTCGAGGCGGCAGCCCGGGAAGCGGCCTGGCAGGCGGCTCAGGCTGAGACGATCGCCACGGAGGTCCTCCGCCTGGCCGGGGCGGTCGCCGCCCACGAGACAGGACGCGACCCGAGCATGCCTGCCGGCGCGGGCGACGTCGCGATGGATCCGGGCCGCGCGTCGGCGCTCGCCGCCTGGGAGGCGCGGGCCACGGAGCTCAGGGTCGCGCGGGACCGGCTGGCGGCCGACCAGGCCCGGTTCGACGCCGCGCGCCGAGAGCAGGAGGCCCGCCGCGCCCGGGCCGAGGCGGCCGTCGACATGGACGGGGAGCGGATCGCGCGCGCCGA
>DASTEU010000458.1:0-3040 GCA_035709325.1 Candidatus Limnocylindrales bacterium
CGGCGGCATCATCGTCCCGTGGGTCCGGCGCCGCTTCAGCCGGCGGACCCATGCCCTGATCCTCGGCGGGGTCCTCAACGTCGTGCTCCTGCTTCTCATCGGCGTGATCCCGAACTTCTGGGTCGCGATCGCCCTGCTCGCGGCCTGGGCGATGGTCTTCGCGATCGAGGCGCCGATCCGCCAGGCGTTCGTCAACGGCCTCATTCCGTCGGAGCAGCGGGCGACGGTCCTGTCGTTCGATTCGCTGATGGGTTCGGCGGGCGGCGTCGTCGCCCAGCCGGCGCTGGGCCGGACGGCGGACCTGTTCGGATACGGCACGTCGTACGTTGCGTCGGCCGCCGCCCAGGCCCTGGCGATCCCGTTCGTCCTCCTCGCCCGGCGCGAGAACGCGCCGTCGGACCCGATCGGCGCCGGTGAGGAGTCGCCGGAGCTCGCCGCGTGAGGCCGCTGCCGCCCTACACGCTCCGCCGCTCCGCCCGCTCGCGCGGCCTGCGGGTCACGATCGATCCCCGCCGCGGGATCCTCGTGAGCGTCCCGCCGGCCACCCGCCGCGGCTGGGCCCATCCGGAGGCCCGGGTCGAGCAGTTCCTGCGCGAGCGTGAAGCCTGGCTGCGGCGTCATCTCGAGCAACATGCCCGGGAGCGGGCGGAGATCGAGGCCCGCGGCGGGCTGCGCCACGGAGCGGTTCTTCGCTACCGGGGCGAGCTCCACCGACTCACGGTCGTCGACGTCGGAGCACGGGCCAGCCGCTCCAGCGTCGCGCCCGCATCGCCGGTGGATCAAGCGGTCGACCGGCCGGAGCTTGTCGTGACGCTTGCCTCGGGCGACCGCCGCCCGCTGAGGTCCGTGCTCGAGGCGTGGCTGCGGGATCGGGCCCGGCGCGACATCGAGGCGGCCGTGGTCCGCCACGCAGGCCCGCTCGGCGTCGCACCGGCGGCCGTGACGATCCGCGACCAGCGCAGTCGTTGGGGCAGCGCGTCGCGGCAGCGCCGCCTGAGCTTCTCGTGGCGGCTCGTCCTCGGCCCGCCCGAGGCCCTCGAGACCGTCGTCATTCACGAGCTCGCCCACCTTCGGGTCTTCGGCCACGGGCCGGCGTTCTGGGCGGTCGTCGCGAGCCGCCGCCCCGACCACGCCGCCTGGCGCCGCTGGCTGCGGCGCCACTCCCACGAGCTCCACGCCGCCCTCGACGAGCCGGAGCAGGTCGTCACCGCGGTCGAGACGCTCGCGGAACGAGCCTCAGCCTGAGCGCGCCTCAGTCCTGCGGTGGAGCCGCTTCGCCGCTACGCGGCCCGCCGACGGCAGCGAGGATCTGGCGGGCGACCTCGGGCGGCGTGGCTTCGTCGACGTCGACGATCTGGCTCGCCACGTCGGCGTAGAGGAGCGCCCGTTCGCGCGCCCGGCGGCGCATCCAGTCCGGATCGGTCGCCTCCCGCCGCCGTCCGGCGCCCGAGCCGACCCGGGCGAGCAGCGTCTCCGGGCGGGCCCGCAGCCAGACGACGTGGCCGCCACCCTCGCGGAGGGCCTCCCGCGCGGCAGGATCGAGGACCACGGCCCCCGCGACGCCGACCACGAGCGGTGGCTCGAGGCCGAACGCGGCGTCGAGTGCGTCGGTCTCGGCCAGGTGAAGGACGTCCTCGCCGTCGGTCGCCTCGATGTCGGCCGGTTCCCGCCCGGTCCGGATCCGGACCAGTTCGTCGTTGTCGACGTAGCGCCAGCTGGTCATCCCGGCCAGCTCCCGGCCGATCGTCGTCTTGCCGGAACCCATCATCCCGACGAGGAAGATCCGCGGCGCGTCGTCGGCCCGGCGCTGGTCCATCAGCCGCGACGATAACGCCCCGCGCCGTAGCGCGCGCGGCGGATCCGGCGGCCCAACCCTGGGCCCGGCCGCCCGGGTCGCCTCCAAAGCTCGGCCCCCCCGTGCCCTGCCGGACCGCCGGCCGTCGCCCCGAATCGCGGTCCGTCGGTAGACTCCGCGCGATGCGTGACGTCCGCCCGCGCTTTCACTTGACCCCGCCGGCCAACTGGATGAACGACCCGAACGGCGCCATCTCCGTCGACGGCCGACTGCACGTCTTCTACCAGCACAACCCTCGCGCTGCCCACTGGGATCGCATTCACTGGGGCCACGCCGTCACCGACGACCTCGTTTCGTGGGAGCACTGGCCGGTTGCGATCTCGCCCGAGCCCGACGGCCCGGACTCCTTCGGCTGCTGGTCGGGATGTACCGTGCTCGACGGCGGCGTCCCGACGATCGTCTACACGGGCGTCGTGCTCGACGGGGCCCTCAGGCGCGCCTCGATCTGCCTGGCCAGGAGCGCGGACGGGCTTCGAACCTGGAGCAAGGAACCCGCGAATCCGGTCGTCAAGGGGGCACCGCCGGGGATCGCCGCCGATGGCTTTCGGGATCCGTTCGTCTGGCGCGACGAACGCGGCTGGATCATGCTCGTCGGGGCCGGCACCGACGAGGGTGCCGGTGCGGTCCTCGTCTACCGCTCCGCGGACCTCCGGAGTTGGACGTACCGCGGGCCGTTCCTCAGCGCCGCGGACCTGCCCCCGACCGTCGACGCCGGCGGCCCGTGCTGGGAGTGCCCCCAGCTCATCCTGTTCGGCGATGCCGCCGTGCTCGTCGTGTCGATCACCGATCCTGCGCCCGATGCCCGGCCGTCGCACGTGATCGGGATCGGCGGACGGCTCGACGGCGATCGCTTCGTCGCGGAGCAGGTGGTCCGCCTCGACGCCGGCCCGGACTTCTACGCTCCGTCGGCGATCCCGGCCCCGGACGGCCGCTCCCTGCTGATCGGCTGGGTGCCCGAGGACCCACCCGATGCCGTTCCCGACGGCCCGCCCGCCAGACGCACGTGGGCGGGCGCACTGAGCTTCCCGCGCCGGGTATGGCTCGATGACGCCGGCGCCATCCGCGTCGAGCCGGCGGCGGAGGTCGCTTCCCTTCGGGGAGCGAAGCTCTACGAGGGGACGACGACCCTCGACCCCACCGATTCGCCATGGCCCGATGTCGGCGTCGGTCACTGCTTCGAGGTCG
>DASTEU010000459.1:0-8669 GCA_035709325.1 Candidatus Limnocylindrales bacterium
CACGAGCAGGAGCGGGTTGTCGTCGCCGGCGATCCGGTTGCTCGACAGCGTGCCGCAGCCGTTGCAGCGATGGATGAGGACCCACTCGCCGTCCTTGCGGACGGTGATCGCGATGGGCTCCATCGAGGCGAGGCAGTCGGACGCGCGATCGCCCGGGTCGACATCGAGGTGACGCGACCAGAGACAGTTCGGACAGTGGTTCCGATGGGCCGTGCCCGGCGCGTCACTCGGGACGTCGAGCCGGCAGTGGACGCAGCGGAACGAGGCTGGACGTTTCAACGGTGGAGGGTCTCCGACTGGGACGGTTGGTGCCCTTCGATCGACGCGCCACGCCTCGGTCCCTGGAACGCACGAAGACCGTCCTCGTGAGGACGGTCTCCCGGACGGCCGACGGGGTTCGGTCGGCTACGCGGGGCGATTCCTCCCGGGGCGTGACGCGGAAACCGCGGCCACTTGGGGTGTCATGACGGTCTCCTTTCCGCATCCGCCGGAGCGCCTCGCGCCCCATGTCTCGGACCGCGACGCAGCATACTCCTGTCGTGTCCGGAGTACCAGCCCGCGTCGTCTCGATCCACACCGCTCCGACCGAAGGGGCGCCGATGGTTGCCCGCGAGCGCGTCACGGCGCGGGCCGGGGTCGGCCTGGACGGCGACCGCTATGCGGCAGGGACCGGCCACTGGTCGCCCGACCCGCGGACCGACCGCGAGCTGACGCTCATCGAGGCCGAGGTGCTCGAGGATCTCGCGACGACCGACGAGATCCGGCTCGCCCCGGGCGAGACCCGGCGCAACGTCACGACGCGCGGGATTCGCCTCAACGACCTCGTCGGACGGCGCTTCCGGGTCGGCGCCGTCGACTGCGAGGGGACGCGCCTCTGCGAGCCGTGCCAGTACCTGACCGATCAGCTCGGCAAGCCGATCCTGCGGCCGCTCGTCCACCGGGCCGGGCTCCGGGCCCGGATCCTGACCGACGGCGAGATCGCGATCGGCGACGAGGTCCGGGCGCTCGACGGGGATGGGCCGCAGGACTAGGACCGCAGCCGCAGGCGCCGCCCGACCGACTGCCCGGCGAAGCCGCCGAAGACGAAGCCGAGGAACCCGAAGAAGAGGAGCGGCACGCCGACTGCCGGCGAGGCGAAGAGGTTCAGGGCCGCCACGCCGCCGGCGATCGCCCCGAGGATTGCCCCGATCACCGCCCCGACGCTCTCGACGTCGTCGCGTCGCGGCATCCGGGGGCGCGGCAGCGGCACGCCCGTCTCGCCCGGCCGCCGCCGCAGGCTCGCGATCGAGCCGACGACCGCCACCGCCGCGACGCCGAGCCCCGCGATCCAGTAGCCGATCACGATCGAGCCCGAGCCGTCGTCCTCCTCCCAACTGAGGATCCGCAGCTCGGCCGACTGGCGCCCGAGCAGCCAGAGCGCCACGCAGGCGAGCCCGATGAGCATCGGCGCCCAGCGTTGCGCTCCGTCGACCGCCTCGAGGAAGTCGTCCTTCCAGGCCATGAGGACCAGGACGCCGCCAAGCGTCGCCATGATCAGCCCGTCGGCCGCCCCGTCGAACCCGCCGAAGCGGACCTGCAGGAAGCCGAGCATCCCCTCCGCCCACGGCAGGAACGCCCCGACGATCATGACCACCGCCCCGACGACCAGGCCGAGGCGGAGCGGGTCCCGGACGAGCGGCCGGCCGGTGCGCCGTTCGGTGAGGCTCGGGTCCCAGCGGAACGGGTTCGTCACGTCCCGGCCAGCCGTTCGACGACCGGTCCCAGCTCCTCGAGCGAGCCGACCATGAACGAGCTGATGCCGAGCCGCTCGCGCAGCTCCGAGAACTTCTCGACGAATCGCTCGGTCGAGCCGATGAAGATGTGCGGCGAGTCGATCACCTCCTGCTCGGTCAGCTCGTGGCCGGTCCGCTCGCGCATCCGGTCGATCACCCTGCGGGCCTCGCCGCGGAGGTCGTCGCTGCGCGTGATCGGCCACTGCGAGGGGTAGACGTTGAGGACGAGATCGTCGAACCGCTCGCCGGCCGCGTCGCGGACCCAGGCGATCTTCTCCTCGGTCGCCGCCCAGGTCACGCTCCGTGGGTCGGCCCGTTGGCCCGAGAGCGTCCGGGGCGCCAGTCCGACGACGTCGGCCTCGCGACCGGCGAGCGTCAGCGTCCGCTTTCCTCCTCCGCCGATGAAGATCGGCGGATGCGGTCGCTGGACCGGCTTCGGGAAGGCGTCGTAGTCGGTGATCCGGTAATGCGCTCCGGCGAAGCTGAACGGCCCGTCGCCGAAGCAGCCCTTGAGGACCGCGATCGCCTCCGACAGCCGGGCGACGCGTACGCCGACCGGCTCGAACGGCAGGCCGATCGCGGCGTACTCGGGCTCGTTCCAGCCGGCCCCGATCGCGACGTCGAGCCGGCCGCCCGAGAGGACGTCGAGGGTCGCGAGCTCCTTGGCCAGGATCGCCGGATGGCGGAGGTCGTTGTTCAGGACGAACGGCGAGATCCGGAGGCGCTCGGTGACGGCGGCGATCGTCGCCAGCCAGGCGATCGGGGCGGGGATCGCGACGAGGTGGTCGGGGATGACGAGGGTCCTGACGCCGATCGCCTCGGCCCGGCGGGCCCGCTCGCTCAGCGTCGCGAGGTTCGAAGCGTCGCCGGCCTCGGCGAGGAACGTGAAGGGCTTCATCGCGCCGATGATGGGCCAACCGCAATCCCGGCGTGACGCGCCGGTCGCCGTCGTTCATGGCGGAATTCGGGCCGATGGCGCATCATCGGCGCCCGGACGGTGAAGCGACGACGCTCGGTCCACGATCTGGCCGCCGGTGACCGAGCTGAGCTACTGGCGAACCCGACCCGTCATCGCGTGAGGTGTCGCGGTGGCCAGGCCTTCGAGCAGTACCCGGTCGGTCCTCCGCCTCCACCTGGCGTCGCTCGTCGCGGCCCAGCTCTTCGACTACGGGACATTCACGCTCATGGTCGGCCGGTACGGCATCGTCGCCGAGCTCAACCCGGTCGTCGCTCACGGGTTCGTGGCGTTCGGCCTGCCGTTCCTCGCGATCGCCAAGGCCGTGCTCGTCGTCCTCGTGGGATCGATCGTCGTCGTGATCGGCCGGCGCGCCACCGACCCCCGCTCTCTGCCGGCGCTCGCGACCGCGGTCACGGTCCTCGCGGTGCTGGCCGGCCTCGCCGGCGGGATCTCGAACGCGACCGCCGGCTGAACGCCGGCGGAATCCGCGTCGCTCAGAGGTGGCCGACGCAGGTCCCGCGGTGATCGTCGCTGTTCGTGCCGTCGGGGCAGATCGTGTTGCTCCAGGTGACCGAGTCGAGTCCCGTGACGCCGCCGAAGTCGGCCCCGAAGAAGTTCGATCCGGTCAGGTCCGCCCCCGTCAGGTCGGCCCCGCGAAGGTCGGCCTCGGCTGCGAACGACGACCGGACGGACGCGCCGGCCAGGTCAGCCCGACGGAGGTCGGTCCGGGCGAGGTCGGCGAAGAAGAAACCGGCCCCGCTGAGGTCGGCGGCCCGCAATGTCGCGTCGCCCAGCCGCGATTCCTCCAGGACCGACCCGGCCATGGCGGCCGACGTCAGGTCGGCGAAGCGCAGGTCGGTGTTCGAGAGGTTGGCTCCGGTCAGGTCGGCCCGGACGAGGCTGGTCTCGTAGAGCCGCGTCCGGGGATCGTCGGGTCCGATGTCGAGGTCCATCCCGGCGAGGACGGCGCGGGTCAGGTCGGCGCCGGTCAGGTCGGCGCCCGCGACCGGCAGCGAGCGGAGGTCGCAGCGACGGAGATCGGCGCCCGGTTCGACCGTACGGTCGGAGCAGTCGCGCATGGGCGCGGCGAGTGCGGGTGCCGCGATCCCCATCACGAGCAACATGGCCGAGGCGACGGCCAAGGCGCGTCCCGCCCGGCCGATGAAGCGTCCCACGATCTCCCTCCCACGATCCCGAGGCGCCCGGCGGGCGATGGGACGATCGTACCGGTTCGCGTGGGACCCGGCGAGCCGGCCCCGGCTGCCATGGTGGCTCGAGGCAGCACGAAAACCCGGGTCCGTGGCCGGACCCGGGTTCGTGGCACGCGAAGCGGCGGTCAGCCGAGCAGCGCCAGGATCTGGTTCAGGAGCTGAGCGATCGAATTCAGTGCACCCTGCCCGTCCAGTAGTCCGGCGACTGCGCAGAGAAGGTTCCCGAGAAGGTTCCCGGGCCCCGACTCCGCGGTGATGTCGAGCACGATCCGGTCGAGGTGGACCTGCAGACCCAAGAGATCGAGGTCGAGCGGTCCGAGCTCGAGATGAAGGATGTCGCAGGTGGCGTTAATGGTCGAGACCGGGATTCGAACCTGCTGGCTGAACTCCTGGGCGACGCCAAGCGAATTCGTCAGCGTCCCGGACAGGGTCCCGACCGCGAGCAGCTGCCCGCCCTGGCTGACGAAGCGCTGAAGCTCGAGCGTCGCGTCCGTCAGCGTGCCGCCGACGACGGTTCCTGACACCGGCAGCTCGAGGCTACCCTGGGGCCTTGCCGCCGAGGCCGCCGGCGCAAGCGCGAAGGCCGCGAGCACCAGCCCCGCGATCAGAAGAGTGAATCGACGCATGGCGCGTCCTCCATGTTCAAGGCAGCGCAGGGCGGCCCGACCGCCATCGGGGATCTGACTGGGAACCCCCGCAGTGAGCGGCGCATGCGCCGCCGGTCCCGTTCGAGACCATCCGCTGCCTGATTGCTCTCCACCTTGGAATGGTCGCCGTCGGCTCGGCGCCACCCGTCGACGGAGGCGGCCTTGCAGGAGTGTTGCGGCCGGGGTCGTCAGCGCCGCCCTCGGGCGGCGCTTTCGCTGACGCGGATCTCGACGATCCGGCGGACGAGATCGAGCGGGATGGGACGGTCGGCCGGGAAGCGGATCGTGCCCTTGCCGGCGAGGTACGGCCGCAGCTCGTCGCCGAGGGCCTCGATCACGGCGTCGCTCGCGGGAAACAGGCTGTAGTGGTGCTTGTACGCATCGTACGAGACCAGGAACTGCTCGCCGTGGCTGCGCAGGGCGGGCATCCTGTAGGCGAGCGACTCGGTCGCGTCGGGCGCGGCCGCGGTGACGACTCCGCGTAGCTGCGCCATCGCGGCGCGGCGCTCCGGAGGGAGCGTCGCGAGGTATTCGTCGACGGTCGTCGGTTCGGCCATCGTTCTCCCCTTCCTGCGGCCTGCGGTGCACCGGGCCGCCCGGCGCCCGAACGTCCCGGCGACGCGGCCGTGCCATCCTAGGCCGGTCGGCCACCGAAGACGATGGAGGGCGCTCGATCGATGGATCGCGACGATCCGGCCTACCGGGGCCAGAGCGACTACACCCGGCCGCTGCTCAAGCTGTACGACCCTATCGTCATCGGGCTCTTCGCCGGCGCCCTCTGGCGGTGCCCGACGAACGAACTCGTCGATCGGTACCGGAGGCACATACGGGCGCGCCATCTCGACATCGGTCCCGGAACCGGCTACTTCATCGAGCGGTCTGGCCTGCCCGCGGGGAGTCCGGTAACGATCGTCGATCCGAACCGGAACGTGCTGGACCACGTCTCGCAGCGCCTGCAGCACCTCGAGGTCACCGCCGTGGAGGCCGACGCGCTCAAGCCGCTGCCCGTCGACGGACCGTTCGACTCGGCCGCGCTCCACCTCGTGATCCACTGCCTGCCCGGGCCGCTGTCGCGCAAGGCCCAGGCGGTCGCGAACGTCGCCGCCGTCCTGGCGCCGAACGGCGTGCTGTTCGGTGCTTCGGTCCTGGGGCGGGAGGGCACCCATACGTGGTTTGCCCGGCGGGTCCTGACCGCGTTCAACGCCCGTGGCGCCTTCGACAACCTCGAAGACACCGTCGACGGACTGCAGGACATCCTCGGCGCGTCCTTCGAAGAGGTCGAGATCCAGGCGATCGGCTCGGTCGCGGTGTTCACCGCGGCGAAGCCGCGCCCGACGTGAACGGCGCCCGGACGGGTGTCAGGCGTCGACGTCCCAGCGAGTGGCCCCGAAGGGCTCGGCTGTGGCCATGTCGAACGCCGCCTGCCGATCGGCGGCCGGGGGTGCTTGCGCCGGCATGACGTTTCGTCATGACAGCATGTCATCTCCATCGCACAGTGAGGGGTGAGGTTGGGCTGCAACACCGCCACGATCGCCGGCCCGGCGTTCTCGCGATCGCACGTCGAATGAGGGTGCCGCAATGTCCCAGCAAGAGGCTATCGAGACCGCATTGGCGGCGTGGCGTGAGGCGGAGAGGCGGCTGACGCACGCGGTTGGCGCCGAGCGGGAGGCGGCAACTCGTGACCTTGAGCGCCACCGGGCCGAGTATCAGCTCCACGCCACCGGCCACATGGCCGAACGAATCGGCATGCTCCATGAGGCCGAGAACCGTCGGTCGCATGCGATACCGTCGACGCCGCCGTTCCATGAGGCCGCACGGGACACCAAGGAGATCGCGAGCGACATCTGGGAGGCTGCCCGGCGGAGCGACGAGGATACGCCGCAGACCGTGGAGAACCAGCGGACCGCGCCGGTCGGTTAGCGCGCGCGGGGCGTGCCGTCACTCCATCTCGCGAGCGGCCTTGATCGCCTGAAGCAGCCGGTCGAGCAGCTCCCGGCGGCGCTGGGCCTGGGCGACCTCGTCGCTCATCGTCTCGCGGGCGCTGTCGCTGCCGTAGCCGAACGAGTGGCGGGCCCCGCGGCGCCGGGCCTGGGCGAGCTCGCCGGCCCTCGCCGCGAGGAGCGCTCCCTCCAGAACGTCGAGATCGCCCTCCGAATCGATCGGCACCTCGAGCCGGAGCACGCGACGGGTCGGCCGGTCGGGGGTCACGACGCGTCCGCCGCGCGACCGGCAGTCCTCAGCGGGCCGCCGTCGGTGTCCGGTGGAGCATCGTCGCGAGCTGCTCGAGGAGCTTCCATGCCACCTCGGCATCGCCCTGGACGAACGAGCGGAAGTCCCACAGGGTCATGACGTAGCAATGCAGGTCCGTGACAGCCGTGACGGTGGCCGTCCGGACGCGATCGCTGATCAGGGCGATCTCGCCGAAGTGGCTGCCGGGGCCGAGACGCGACACCTCGGTGCCGCCCACCGTCGCGACGGCCTCACCGTCGGCGACGACGAAGAACCCGATCCCGCGTTCCTCCCCTTCCTTCACGACGACCGAACCGGCCGGAAACGTCCGCTCACTGAAGTCTTTGGCGAGCTTCTCGAGGTGCTTCCGATCGAGACTCGAGAGCATCGGTACGCGCGACAGCGCGTCGACCACATTCGTTGCCATGAGCCGATGTTGACCTCGACCGCCCGATTGTCAATGGCCGGTTGCGTCCGATGCCGAAAGCCGGGCGACGACGGCCTGGGTCAGGCCCCACGCCCGCGACGGGTCGCGCGGCAGGCGGATCCGGACCTGGTTCGACGCGAACGTCACCTCCGACGGCTTCACGCCCGGCAGCCCGCCCCCACTGAGCAGCCGCATCGCCGTCGCCCGGGTCATCCCCTCCCCGAAGCGGACGACGAGCTGGCCCTCCTCGCGCGACATCGAGGCGACGCCCGCCGACTCCGCCGCCAGCCGCAGCTCCGCGACCTCGATGAGACGGACGACGGGCGGCGGCATCGGCCCGAACCGATCGGTGACCTCCTGGCGGAACGCGGCGAGATCCCCGGCCGACCGAGCCCGCGCGAGACGCCGATACAGCTCGAGCTTCTGGGCCTCTTCGGGCACGTAGTCGTCGGGCAGGTGCGCCTCGACCGGCAGGTCCACGACGGCCTGCGGTTTCTCGACCCGTGGCGGCCGATCCTCGCGCCGAGCCTTGCGTTCCTCGACCGCTTCCGCGAGGAGTCGCGAGTAGAGATCGAACCCGACCGCGGCCATGTGGCCCGACTGCTCGCCGCCGAGGATGTTGCCGGCGCCGCGGATCTCGAGGTCGGCCAGCGCGATCTGGAAGCCGGCACCCAGCTCCGACGCGTTGAAGATCGCCTGGAGGCGCTTGCGGGCCTCCTCGCTCATCCGCTCCCGGCGCCGGTAGAGGAGGTAGGCGTAGGCCCGCCGGGACGAACGCCCGACGCGGCCCCGGAGCTGATAGAGCTGGGCCAGCCCGAGCGTGTCGGCCCGGTCGATGATGATCGTGTTCGCGTTCGGGATGTCGAGCCCGGATTCGATGATCGTCGTGCAGACGAGAACGTCGGCCTCGCCGGCGGCGAACGTGATCATCACCTTCTCGAGCGCGCCTTCGGGCATCTGGCCGTGACCGACGACGAACCGCACGCCCGGCAGCATCCGTCGCAGCTGCTCGGCCTGGGCCTCGATCGTCTCGACGCGGTTGTGGACGAAGAAGACCTGGCCGCCGCGGTCGAGCTCGCGGAGAATCGCGTCGCGGACGAGCCCGGCCGACGCCTCGGCGACCCGGGTCTGGATCGGCAGGCGGTCCTCGGGCGGGGTCTCGATGACCGACATGTCGCGGATCCCGGCGAGGGCGAGGTTGAGCGTCCGGGGGATCGGCGTGGCCGACATCGTGAGGACGTCGACCTCGCGACGGAGCTGCTTGAGCCGCTCCTTCGCCGCGACGCCGAAGCGCTGCTCCTCGTCGACGACGACGAGGCCGAGGTCGCGGAACGTCACGTCCCTGCTGAGCAGGCGGTGGGTCCCGATCACGAGATCGACCGACCCGTCGGCGAGCCCGGCGAGCGTCCGCTTCTGCTCGGCCGG
>DASTEU010000460.1:0-2217 GCA_035709325.1 Candidatus Limnocylindrales bacterium
CACGAACGCCGAGATCGTCCTCGGCTCGAAGGACCGCTTGCTGGCCGCATCCTCCCCGACCGGGCCGGCGTTCGAAGGCGCGCAGATTTCCTCCGGCCAGCGGGCCGCGCCCGGCGCGATCGAGCGGGTGCGCATCGACAGGCAAACCCTCGAGCCCCGCTTCCGTGTCATCGGCTCCTCGCGGTGGTCGGACGAGACGGGTTTCGACGCGTCCATCCGGCGGACGGGCGTGACCGGTGTGTGCGGTTCGGGGATCGTCGAGGTCATCGCGGAGCTGTTCCTCGCCGGGGTGGTCACCGCCGACGGCACGATCGACGGCCGCCTGGCGGGTCGCACGCCGCGGCTGGTCGCAGACGGCAGGACGTATTCGTACGTCCTGAACGAGGGCGGCCCCGGCGCGCCGGTCGGGGACGGGGAGGTCGGGCCAGCGTCACCGCGGCTGCTCATCACCCAGAACGACGTCCGCGCGATCCAGCTCGCGAAGGCCGCGCTTTACGCGGGAGCGAGACTCCTGATGGACCATCTCGGCGTGGAGACGGTCGACCAGGTCAAGCTCGCCGGCGCGTTCGGGAGCCAGATCGATCCCCTGCACGCGCTCGTCCTAGGGCTCGTCCCGGACGCGCCGCTGGACCGTGTCGGCGCTGCCGGGAACGCCGCGGGCACGGGCGCGCTGATCGCGCTGCTCTCGGGCGACGCACGGCGCGAGATCGAGCGGGTCGTGCGGACCGTCGAGAAGATCGAGACGGCGGTCGAGCCGCGCTTCCAGGAGCACTTCGTCGAAGCAATGGCGTTCCCCCACCGGACGGCCGCGTACCCGAACCTGTCAGCCGTCGTCGAGCTGCCGGCCCGGCGGGCGGG
The DNA here is from genome assembly GCA_035709325.1 of Candidatus Limnocylindrales bacterium. Lineage (GTDB taxonomy): Bacteria > Chloroflexota > Limnocylindria > Limnocylindrales > CSP1-4 > CF-46. Next base: position 859 of record DASTEU010000460.1, read on the forward strand.
CGTGGCCGGGGCCCACGCCGACGGTGCAGGCCCCGAACGCAGGAGAAGGCGCCGCGCCGCCGTCGGTTCGGCCAGGGAGGACCGATGACGACCGACGCACCGCGCCACCGGACCGGCGGTCGGGCCGGCCGCCAGGCGGCTCGACTCCGCAGCCACGTCGAGCGTGAGCCGTTCCTCACCCGGACGCTGGCCCCGTTCGAGGTCCTCAACGAGGAAGGCCTCGCCACGCTCGAGTTCAACGCCGACACGATCCTCGAGCGGGTCGGGCTCGAGTTCCGGGGAGATCCCGACGCCCTCCGCCTGTTCAGGGACGCCGGCGCCGACGTCGACGGCGAGCGGGTCCGTTTCCCGCGCGGCCTCGCCCGCCAGATCGTCCAGGCGACGGCGCCGCGCGAGTTCACCCAGTACGCCCGCAACGAGGCGAACAGCGTCCGGATCGGCGGCGACGCGACGGTCTTCGCCCCGAACTACGGCTCGCCGTTCGTCCGGGACCTCGACAACGGCCGGCGCTACGGAACGATCGAGGACTTCCGCAACTTCGTGAAGCTCGCCTACATGAGCCCCCACCTCCACCACAGCGGCGGCACGGTCTGCGAGCCGGTCGACGTGCCGGTGAACAAGCGCCACCTCGACATGGTCTACGCCCATATGCGGTTCTCGGACAAGCCGTTCATGGGTTCGGTCACCGCGCCCGAGCGGGCCCGCGATACCGTCGAGATGGCCCGGATTCTCTTCGGCGCCGAGTACCTCGAGACGCACCCGGTGATCCTCTCGCTCATCAACGCGAACAGCCCGCTCGTCTGGGACGCGACGATGCTCGGCTCGGCCCGGGCCTACGCCGAGGCGAACCAGGCGACGCTCCTGACGCCGTTCATCCTCGCCGGGGCGATGGCCCCGGCCACCGCGGCCGGGGTCTGCGCCCAGACGCTCGCCGAGGCACTCGGCGGGATGGCCTTCGTTCAGCTCGTCCGGCCCGGCGCGCCGGTCGTCCTCGGCAGCTTCGCGAGTTCGATCTCGATGCAGTCGGGCGCGCCGACCTTCGGGACGCCCGAACCCGCGCTCGTGCTCTACGTCATGGCCGCCCTGGCCCGACGGCTCGGCGTGCCGTTCCGCTCCGGCGGCAACCTCTGCGCCTCGAAGATTCCCGATGCCCAGGCTGCGTACGAGTCGGCGGCGACGTTCGGCCCGACGATCCTCGCCGGCGTGAACTTCGTCCTCCACGCCGCGGGCTGGCTCGAGGGCGGGCTCGCCGTCGGCTACGAGAAGTTCATCCTCGACGCGGACCAGTGCGGGATGGCCGCGGTCTTCGTGAAGGGCGTCGATCTCTCGGAGAACGGCCAGGCGGTCGACGCGATCGTC
>DASTEU010000461.1:0-8288 GCA_035709325.1 Candidatus Limnocylindrales bacterium
AGATCGCCGAGTACCAGGTCAACATGATGGTGACGTTCGTCCTCGACGACTGACGCCCCCGGGGCCAGAGCGGCGTGGCCGAGCGGCGTCGCCGGCCGGGCCGCGGGTGGCCCCGCGAGTCCCCGTCCCGCGGCCGTCCGACTTCGCACGGCGCCGGAAGTCACTCCCATTCTCAACCGCCGATCTCGGACTCCGAGATCGTCCGACGGGCCGTGCGAAAGGCGCGCCCGTCCCGTCGGGCAACGTCCGACTTCGGAGTCCGAAGTCGGCAGGCGTCCGGGGGGGTGTTCTCGGCCAACGTGCGAAATCGGACGGTCTGCCGGGCGGAACCGGCCGGCCGTGGTGCTCCGCCCGCCAACCGCGGCTCAGGTCCGGCCCGCCCGGTCCCGGGCCCGAGCGAACCCGGCGAGGCCGCGTTCCACCATCTCGTCGCTCGCGGTCAGCGAGATCCTGAACCAGCCGGGCGTCTCGACGACGGTCCCCGGCAGGACGAGGACCCCCTCGTCGGCCAGGGCCTCGCCGAACGCGACGTCGTCGTCGATCGGGCTGCGGGCCATGACGTAGAACGTTCCTTCGGGCATCGTCGTCTCGTACCCCATGCCGCGCAGCGCGGGGACGAGGCGGTCGCGCCGCCGCTCCAGCGCCCCGACGTCGATCGAGAGCTTCTCGAGGTCGCCGATGGCATGCTGGAGCAACGCGTTCGGGAACGCGAAGCCCGTCGCGAGTTGGGCGAGGAGCACCCGCTCGCGGAGCGCCTCGCGGTCGGGCATCGTCGGCGGCACGGTCAGGTAGCCGATGCGCATCCCCGGCGCGAGCAGGGTCTTGCCGTACGAATACGTCGTGATCGTGTTCGAATAGACCTCGGCCGGGCTGTGGAAGGGACGGTCGTCGAAGACGATCCGGTTGTACGGCTCGTCCGACACGAGGTAGATCGTGCGCCCGATCCGGGCGGACGCCGCCTCGAGGGCCGCCGCGAGCGCCTGCAGGTCGCCGAGTGGATAGACCCGGCCGCTCGGGTTGTGGGGGCTGTTGAGAATGACGGCCCGCGTCCGCTCGGTGATCGCGGCCGAGATCGTCGCCGGATCCAGGTCGAACGTCGGTGCCGCGAGCGGGACGCGGGCCGGCCGACCGCCCCCCGCGAGGATCAGCAGCTCGTAGAAGAACCACGGCGGAGAGAGGAAGACGACCTCGTCGTCCGGCTCCAGTATCGCCCGGAACGCGACCGCCAGCGCGGCGAAGCCGCCGTTCGTCATCGCGACGTCGGCGGGATCCCAGTCGAGACCGGTTCGCGCCGAGAGGCTTCGGGCGACAACGGCCTGCGCGTCGGGTTCGCTCAGCTTGTAGGCGAACCAGTCCGGCGAGCGCGGCTCGAGATGAGAGCGGAGCGCGTCGACGTACCCGGGCAGCGGCATCTCGGTCGGGTTGCCGACGGCGAAAACGGCCATACCCGGCTCAGTGTTGCGAGCCCAGATCGGGCCGTTGAGGAACCCGAGGACCGGCGCGATCGAGGCGGCCAGCTCGTCGTTCTTCGTCGTGACGGTCATCCGTTGTCCTTCCTTCAAGCCGATCGAGGCGTCGTGTTCGGGCAAGGGTAGCGTCCGTCCGCCCAGGGGATTCACGGACGTCTGTCGCGACGCCACTCGGGAGCGGTGCGTCGAGCGATCCCGATTCGACCGACAATCGGCTGGGCGGCCGCGACGGTGACGACCCGCCCGCACGATCGAGGAGGGCAACCGACGATCCCCGGCCGTTCGGTCGCACCGACGTTCCGCTCGACCGCTCTCGTCGTCGTGGCCTTCGGCGTCGCGATGGGTTACCTCGAGGCGGCCGTCGTCGTCTACCTCCGGTCCGCGATCGAGTCGGGTGCGGCGACCGCGGCCATGGATCCGGCCACGACCGGGACGTTCGAGACGCTGGAGATCGCCCGCGAGATCGCGACGCTGGCCATGATCGCCGCCGTCGGCTGGCTCGCCGGCCGAACCGGCCTCGAGCGCCTCGCCTGGTCGGCGGTCGTCTTCGGGACGTGGGACCTCGTCTACTACGCCGGCCTGCGGCTCGCGATCGGCTGGCCAGAGACGCTCGACGCCTGGGATCTCCTGTTCCTGATCCCGGTGCCCTGGTTCGGGCCGGTCTGGGCGCCGATCCTCGTCAGCACGGCCCTCGTCCTCTACGGGCTGGTCGCCGCTCGACGCGTTCGCAGCGGATTGCCGGTGGAGGTCCGGTGGGTGCACGTCGCCGCGGCGCTCGCCGGCGCCGCGCTCGTCATCCTCAGCTTCCTTATCGATTCGTCGCGTGTGCTTGCCGGAGACGAGTCGGCGTGGTCCGGCTGGCCGCTGTTCCTGGCCGGGATGGGACTGGCCGCGGCGGCGACCGTCGCCCCTCTCCGGTCGGTGAACCCCGATCGTCGGCGACGGTGCCCGACCTGACCGGCTCACGCACACCCGGGCCGCCCGCGGGTCATACTCCCTGACGTGGCCTCCTACACGCTGAACGAGCGGGCGGCCGCGCGCGCCCGCAAGCTCATCGACGCTCGCCAGTACGTCCTCGACAGCGACTGGGGCGAGGTGACGCCCGACGCCGAGGCCGAGAACGCCTACCTCAAGACGCACTCCTGGGAGGAGTACGCGGAGTGGCACCTCGGGCTCACCGACGGCGCGCGCGACGGAACGAAGGCTCGCTACGCCTTCGTCTACGGCGACTTCCGGCGGGTCCATCGGGCGGCCCTGATCGCCTGCGTCTACCGCGCTTCGGAATGGCGTCACAAGGCGATCGAGCTCGCCGCGCACGACCTGCTCCAGCACCTGGACCGCACGAGCGGCTGAGCGGCCGGCCGAACCTCCCGCCTGGCCGGCTCGCGCCCGCCCCACAACATGGTCCGAAACCGGAGTCCGAGATCGCCGCCCCGCAATCGACGGTGGATTCGGGCGCCTTGCGATATCGGACGACCGACCGGCCGCCCCACCCTTGCCCCTTCGGGCAGAACCGCCCCCAGAACCGCCCGCACCGTTGAATTCGGGAGCCGGTCGCGGCGAGGATGTCGGGCATGACCGCGGGCCTGCGCTCCACGATTCCCGGCCGGCTCCCGGCGACCCGCGATCGCGGCCCCGCCGGCGCCGGACCCGGCGACGCCGGCTCCGCCCGGGGCGAGGTCACGCCGGCGGCCGTGCTCGCCCTCGCGACCGCGGCCCCGGAGCTCGTCGGCCCGGGTGACATCGATACGCTCCAGCGGACCGTCGGGAACCGGGCCGTCGTCGAGGTCCTCCAGCGCCAGCGGGTGCCCCGCGTCCGTGCCCCGACCCACGACGAGACGGCGGCCGAGCTCGGCGGCCTCGGCGGGCCGTATGCCTCGTACGACGACTTCGTCGCGACGATGGTCGATGCGACCTTCCTCGGCCATCGCGTCGCCCGCGGCGTGCGCCCCGAGTTCCGGGACCTCCTCGCGACGGCCCAGGAACGGATCGACGAGGAGTACGCGACGGCCGGCCGCCAGCCGCCGCCCGGCTACGACGTCAACTCGATCGGCGGCTTCCGGCGGAGCGCCGGCTTCCACGCCTGGGGCCTCGCGATCGACATCGACGTGTCGCGGAACCCGTTCGTCATGCACGAGGCCGGCGAGCGCGACCTCGATCGCCAGCTGGCGCCGGTCTACCACCGGATCGCCGAGTTCGTCCTGAACCAGCCGGTCGGCACCGAGCAGTCGATCGTCCCCGCGATCATCACCGGCGGCGGCGGGATGACCGCCACCAGCCCGACGGGTCGCCGCGAGCGGGTCGCCGAGTACTACGACCGGCTCCTCCTCGAATCGCAGGCGATGGAGCAGTACTTCGCGCTCATGCGCGACCCGACGGCCCTCGCCGAGTTCCTTGCCGGCACCTGGACCCAGCGCCACCCGGGCGCGACGGCGCCGGACGCGGCCGACACGACCCGCCAGATGTGGCAGGACTACGCGACGCTCGGCGGAGCGGTGCCCCGCGGCGGCCCGCCCGGCATCCCCGGTTTCACGCCGCCCGCCGCGGCCGGCGGCGACCGACCCTTCAACCCCCGCAGCGCCGGCCAGCAGGACCCCGGCCTCGGCTTCCTGACGATCCCGCGGGAGGTCGTCATCGGCCTCGGGCGGGCGCTGTCCCGCTGGGGCGCGATCGACTTCGGCGGTGAGAGCGGGGACATCCAGCACTTCGACGACGGGAACGGCCTCGGCCGAACGGTCTCGTCGGCGAAGCGGGCCGTCCGGCGCAGGCTGGAGGCCCAGGCGGCCGCGGAGGCCGCCGCCACGACGTCGGCCCAGGGCGGAGCCGCGGCGGGTGCGACGGCCCAGCCGCTCCGCGCGGTCCAGCCGTTCCGCACGGGCCAGCCGCTCCGCGCGGTCCAGCGCCGGACGGAGCCCGGCGAGGGCAGCGACGAGGGAGGCGTCCTCGTGGAAGCGGGACCGGCCCCCCTCACCGAGGAGCAGCGCAGGTCCGGCGCTCACTGGAAGCAGATCGCCGACGACCGCTGGGGCGGCGCGACGCCGGACATCGCGGAGCTCGAGTCGAGCTTCGGTTCGGACCTCACGGCGTTCCTCGACATGCTCGCCGCGAACAACATCACGTACGTCCTCGAATCGGCCTACCGACCGCCCGAGCGCTCGTACCTGTTCCACTACTGCGTGAAGGTCTGGAAGCGCAAGATCGCCCCGAAGGACGTGCCGCCGATGGCCGGCGTCGACATCGTGTGGGATCACGGCAACGACGCCGCGTCGCGGGCGGGCGCCGAGGCCCTCGCCAACGCGTTCGGGCTCGTCGGCGTCGCGGCTCACCCGAGCAACCACAACGCCGGGACGGCCGTCGACATGAAGCTCGACTTCAGCGGCAACGCGACGAACACGCTGACCTACACGAAGAACGGCAAGACGATCACCCGGAGGATCAAGACCGACGACGAGGCACGCGTGGGAGTCAAGGCCAAAGGCAAGTCGATCGCGAACATCGAGAAGCGCGAGCTCTCGAAGGCCGGTGCGGACTTCGGCGTGAAGCGGAAGGTCGACAGCGACATCGTCCACTGGTCGAGGACCGGGCGGTGACGTCGGGGGCGGACTTCGCGCTCCGACCCCTGCAGGCCTCGGACGGTCCCGCGATCGATGCCCTGATCCGCGGCGAGGCCCAGACCACGGCGATGGCCATGTCGACCCACTACGGCCACGACGTGGTGGCGGCGATGGCTGCCCAGCACCCCACCATGTTCGGCGTCGTCGCGACGACGTCGGACGGCGACGAGATCGTCGGGATGGCCACGGCGTTCATCGACGAGGTCCAGCTCGGCGATCGGACGTTGCCCTGCGCCCACCTCGAGAACCTCAAGGTGCGTCACGACGTCCGGCGGCGCGGTCTCGGCCGCCGCCTGGCGGAGTGGCGGATCGCCGAGGCGCGCCGCCGGTTCGGTGGCGAGGGGGTGATCGCGGCGGGAATCGACGCGACGAATGAGGCATCGCTGGCAACCGCTCGGCGCTGGGCAACGGATGTCGACGGGCCGCTGCGCGTCGTGATCGGGCGCGTGTCGTCTCGGGCACCGGCCCGATCGACGATCATCGTGCGGCCGCTCGAGGACCGCGACGTCGAGGCCGTCGTGGCCGGCGCCAATGCGTTCTACTCCGGGTACAGCCTGTACCCGCCGCAGACGCCGGGAAGCCTGGCCTCCGCCCACGCACAGACCGCTCTCGGGCTCCCGATCCGCCAGTACCGCGTCGCCGTTCGGCCCGATGGGACGATCGTCGCCGGTGCCTCGGTCACGGAGCGGTTCCGGATCATGACCGACCACATCGAGCGGGTCCCGATCCCGCTCGCACTGCTCTCGAAGGTCTTCTCGATCCTCCCGCCGGACCGCGTGATCCGGTCGATCGAGCTGTCCCTCGCGTGGCACGCACCGGGTCACGCCGCGGCGGGCCGGCACCTGTGGGATGCGATCCGTCACGAGTGGCGGGATCGTGCGACCCACGTCACCGGGATCGCCGACCCGCGCGGCTCGCTCGGCGACCTCTTCGTCGTCGGGCGATCGTTCGGCCCGCGCGTCGCCTTGATGGTCGCGATCCAGGCCCCGGTCCCGCTCGACGAGAGCCGCCCGATCTATCTCTGGCGCTGACCGCTCGTGCGCCGACGGGGCCGGGTCCCGTGCCGCGCCTCAGGCGCGGTCGGTCGAGGGGCGGCGGTTGCGCAGGAAGCTCGGCACGTCGAGGTCCCCGTCGTCCGGGGTCGTCGCAACCGACGCCTGGTCGGCCGGCGGTGACGGCGGCGGCGCAGGCGCGTCGACCGCGGATCGGGGTTTGATCGGTCGGGCGGGACGCTTCGCGGCGCGCCTCGGCTCGGTGACGACGGCGGCGGCCGGCTCCAGCGGTACCGGCTCGAGCGGGACCGGCTCGGGCGGTGCCGGCTCGTTCTCGGACGGCGTCGGATCGAGCGCCGCGGCTGCCGGCGTAAACCCCGCGCGTGCCGGCTCGGTCGGCGATTCGACCGCCTCGGGGACCTCCGGGACCGTGGGCCGCCGCTGGACGTGCCCCGCAAGGCCCGTCGCGATCAGCGTGATCAGCACGTCGTCGCCGGGCGAGCGACGGACGCTCGTCCCGAAGATGATGTTGGCCTCGGGATCCGCGCGCCTGCGGATCTCTTCGGCGGCGGCACGGACCTCGGCCAGGCGCAGGTCCGGTGGGCCGGCGACGTTGAAGAGGATGCCGCGGGCGCCCTCCATGTTCGCCTCGAGGAGCGGGCTGTCGATCGCCTGGCGGGCCGCCTCCACGGTCCGATCGGGGCCGCTGCCGTGGCCGAGGCCGATCAGCGCCGGCCCGGCGTCGGCCATGACCGAACGGATGTCGGCGAAATCGAGATTGATGACGCCCGGCGCGGTGATGAGCTCGATGATGCCGCGGACCGCGTGGAGCAGGACGTCGTCGACCGCCTGGAACGCGGCCTCGAGCGAGGCGTCCTCGGCGAGGACCTCGCCGACCCGGTCGTTGGGCACGACGATGATCGCGTCGACGTTGTCCGCCAGGTCGGCCGCCGCCTTCTCGGCGATCCGCATCCGCTGAGTGCCCTCGAAGCCGAACGGCTTCGTCACGACCGCGACGGTCAGGGCGCCCTGCTTGCGGGCCGCAGCGGCAACGATCGGCCCGGCGCCGGAGCCGGTCCCGCCACCGAGCCCGGCGGTGACGAAGACGAGGTCGGCGCCCGCCACGAGCCGGCCGATCCACTCTTCGTCCTCGACGGCGGCGCGGCGGCCGGTCTCCGGGTCGCCGCCCGAGCCGAGGCCGCCGGTGACCGCGTCGCCGATCCTGAGGCGGGTCCCGGCCTGCGAGCGGCGGAGCGCCTGGGCGTCGGTGTTGAGGGCGACGAAGTCGACGCCCCGGATCCGGGCCGCCACCATCCGGTCGACCGCGTTGCTCCCGCCGCCGCCGACGCCTACGACGCGAATGGCACGCGCCTCGGGTCGGCGCGTCCGGCGGATCCAGCGACCCACCGAGACGCCGACACGAACGGAGATCAGGACGGCGAGAAGGCCGACGACGGCGGCCACCAGGAGTTCGCCCGGGCCAGGCACCCCCCGAGTCTACCCGGCCGGTCCACCGATTCCCCACGAAATCCGTACCGGCCGGCGGGAGCCGTTCGTTCCGTGTAGGGAGGCGCCGCGACGTTCGCCGAGCAGCGCGGGCCGCGCGGGCCCCTGCAGTTCGGCCGCGCCGGGAGCCGACATTCGTCGGGCGGCCGAGTGGACGGACGAAGGTGTCGGCCAACGGGCCACGGCCGCACAGTCGGTCCGTCAGGGGACCCGACCGTCGTCGTCGCCGACGCTTCAGGAGATCAGACCGTCATGCGCTCCGTCCTCCTCGCGGCCTCGCTCGCCGCGAGCCTCGTCCTTGCCGGCTGCGGCATCAGCACCTCGTCGAGCGCGCCGTTGGTCCCTGCACCGACGCCGGGCGCGTCGGAGTCGCCCCGGGCCGTCATCGGCGTCGGTTCCGATCGCGGCGACCTGCCCCTGACCCTCCGGATCTACGACCGGGCGTTCTCGCTGACGAACGCCCGCTCCGCCACGGTCGAGGAGCTGGCCGACGTCGATGCGCTCGACGGCAACGCGATCGGCGTGTACCAGGGGGCCGGGCGCGAGATCCTCGTCACCTGGGCCGGCAGCCAGTGCCTCCAGAGCGGCGACCTCTTCATCGGACCCGGCGTGGACGAAATCGTCATCGCACCTGCTGGGGTCGACTGCGCCGACGGACCGAACGTCCGGGGTGTCGTCCTCGAGTTCAAGCTGGCGGTCGACCTCGA
>DASTEU010000462.1:0-2008 GCA_035709325.1 Candidatus Limnocylindrales bacterium
CTGACGGTCTCGATGAGGATGTCGTAGCTGCCGGCCGTGATGATCACGTAGTCGACTTCGGGGAACGTGGCCACCTCTTCGGCGACGGCCATGAGGCGGTTCGCCTCACAGCGGATCCCGATCATCGCCATCTGCTGGAACCCGAGCTTGAGGGGGTCGGTGACGCCGACCACCTGGAGGATTCCGCGCTCGACCAGACGGTTGGTGCGGGCGCGCACCGCAGCTTCGGAGACGCCGAGATCGGCGGCGATCTGGGTGAACGGCCGGCGGCCGTCTCGCTGGAGATGCTCGATGATCCGCTTGTCGAGCTCGGAGACCTCGTCGCCGGAGCGGCCGGTCGGGCGGGAGCGGCCCGGGCTCATCGGGCCGGCCTCACGGGGCGGCGCTGGCGGCGGCCGACGGGGCGGCCGGCGCGGACGGGGCGGCCGAAGCGGACGGCGGCGCCGTCGGCGTCCGCGTGGCGATCGCCACGACCGACCGCTGCTCGAGCGGCCAGAGGAGCGGGTCGATGAGGTCGATGACCTGCTGGGCCTGCTCGCGACGCGTGGAATCCGGCGTCGCGAGGGGTCCCGTCACCGGTCCGAACTCTACGAGGATGTTGAGCCCCACGAACGCATAGGGCGGGTCGCCCTGGGCCGGCGGGAGCGTCGGGTCCCAGCCGATGGCCTCGCGGAGGGCGGCGCTGCTGCGAAATTCGGTGATGACGAGCGGCCAGTTCGCGACGTGGGCATTGATCCGCTTCACGAGCGGTTCGTTCGGTGTGCCGGCGGTCGCGTTGTTGACCGACAGCGCCAAGCGGCCGCTCCGGATCGCGACGAAGACCTCGTCGGCCGTCGCGGGCTCGGTCAGGTGCGGGTCGGGCGTGATCACCGGTGCCGGACGGGCGCTCGGCGCCGCCGACGAAGGCACGGCGCTGCCGCAGCCGACGACGAGCGTCGAGGCGATGGCAAGGCCCAGCGCGATCCGGGCCACGTGATTCGAACCTCGCATGACCGGCGCGATGCTAGCACGGGCTTCGCACCGTAGACCTCCTGACAGAAGTACCGGTCGGGATGGCGGAGTGGCGCTCGGAGGGGCGTCACTGACGTGGTTGGTCGTTCCGCGACATCCGAGCGTGACGGGACGGCAGGACCGGCTGCGGGAGCCCGAAAACAGGGGGTCCACGCTCGAATTGTGGGGGAATCCAGCAGCGAGGCAGGTTCGGCGGGACCGGCGTCTCTCAGCCCGACTCCAACTCGCGGAGCACTGGTGCGAATCCCTCGATGGCGCCGCGGTCGATCGGGTCGAGGACGAGCTGAACGTGGCCGATGCCCTCGCGGGCATACGCTCGAAGCTCGTCTGCGATTCGCTCCGGCGGGCCCGCGAGCGGCGTCACCGCCTGCGCCGTCGACGTGTCGCCCATCCTCCGCCCGGTGCCACCGGGCATCCGGACGTGGACCGCGACCGTCCGCTCGATCTCGGCGGGCGGTCGGCCGACGTCGGCGCATGCGGCGTCGACCTTCTCGCGCAGCGCGGCGACGCCGGCCGGCGAGTTGCCGGTATCGGCGTACCACGCGTTCCACGCGTCGACGTGCGGGGCGGCGATGCGGAGCATCCGCTCGCCGATCGAGCCGATCATCAGCGGCGGCCCGGCCGGCCGGGGGCCGCGCGGCAGCAACTCGCAGTCGCGGGCCTGGTGATATGTGCCGTCGAAGTCCACGGCGCCGTCTCGGAGGAGGCTCCGGATGATCGTGAACGCCTCCTCGAAGCGGGCGATCCGGTGGTCGAACGGGATGCCGAACGCCCGGAACTCCGTCTCGTTCCAGCCGGCGCCGAGCCCGAGGATGAGCCGGCCGCCGGAGATCTCGTCGATCGTCGCCGCCTGCTTGGCCAGCACCGCCGGGTTGTGGAACGCGGTGCACGCGACGAGCGGCCCGAACTCGATGCGCGACGTCGACGCGGCGATCGCGGCGAGGATCGACCATGCTTCCCACGGACCGCGGGGTTCCCGGCCCGGCCAGCGGTAGAG
>DASTEU010000463.1:0-2232 GCA_035709325.1 Candidatus Limnocylindrales bacterium
CTCGCCGGGGGGATGCGGGCGGCGTATCCGTACATCGACGACTTCCTCCCGGCCGGTACGGTCGCCAGCCTCGAGCGGCTCGGGGAGATCCTCGCCGGCGTGCGCTCGAGCGACGTGACGCGGGGCGGGGAAGCGGCCGCGTCCGCCGACGCCGGCGCCCGGGCCGGGCTGATGCTGCGCGACATCGCGGCGCCGGCGGCGATCGGCGCCGACCGCGTGGCCGCGGACCGGGCGAGGCCGCTCCGATGAAGGAGCTGCTCGGGTCCTACGAGGCCTGGCACGCGGCGGGGCAGGGGATCGGTCGGGCGGTCGTCGTCCGGACGTTCGGCTCGGCTCCGCGGCCGGAGGGCGCCGTCCTGCTCCGTGCCGACGACGGGCGGATCGCGGGGTCGGTCAGCGGCGGCTGCGTCGAGGGCGCCGCGGCGGAGGAGATCGAGAAGGCCCGGGCGAACGGCCGCTCGCGGGTGATCCGCTACGGGATCAGCGACGAGCAGGCGTGGGATGTCGGGCTCGCCTGCGGCGGCACGATCGACGTGCTCATCGAGCCGGCGGTTCGCGAGGAAGTCGCCGAGGCGGCCACCCGGCTCGGCCGGGCGATCGCCACGCCGCTGCCGCCGGACGCGCCACCGGCCGAGTTCGGGCTCCATCCGCCCGGAGAGGGTGCCCCGCCCGAGCCGGCGATCGTCGTCGCATCGGACGGGACGATGACCGGCTCGCTCGGGAGTGCCGCCGCCGACGATGCCCTGCGGGCGGCCGCCGCCGAGGCCCTCCTGCGGGGCACGTCGCGGACCGTCGAGATCGAGGGTCGGTCGGTCTTCGTCGAGGCGTTTCCGGTGAAGCCTCGCCTGGTCGTCGTCGGCGCGGTCGAGGTCGCCCGCTCGCTCGTCCACTTCGCCCGCGAGCTCGGCTACGAAACGGTCGTCGTCGACGGCCGGGCGTCGTTCGCGACCCCCGAACGCTTCCCGCCCGACCAGGTCGACCGGCTCGTCGTCGGCTGGCCGGACGAGGTCGCCGACGAGATCGGGCTGGGCCCCGACGACGCCGTGGCGGTCCTCACCCACGACGTGAAGTTCGACGAGCCGGCGATCGTCGAGGCGCTCCGCAGACGGTGCCGCTACGTCGGCGCGGTCGGCAGCCGCAAGACCCAGGGCGACCGGCGGGCCCGCCTGCGCGAAGCCGGGGTCACCGAGGCCGAGCTTGCCCGCCTCCGCGGTCCGGTCGGGTTGGACCTGGGCGGGCGGGCGCCGGCGGAGACCGCGCTCGCGATCATGTCCGAGATCGTCGCCGAGCGGTACGGCGGCAGCGGCCGGCCGATGGTCGAGCGGGCGGCGGAGCGCGAGTCGGGCGCGGCCCGGGAACCGGCGGTCCCCGCCGGGTGAGAACGGCCGCCATCGTCCTGGCGGCGGGGGCGGCGAGCCGGTTCGGCTCACCGAAGGCGCTGGCGCGGCTCGACGGCCGACCGATCCTCGAACACGTCCTCGACGCGGTCCGCTCGGCCGGGATCGAGGACATCGTCGTCGTCCTGGGGCATGCGGCGCAGGAGATCGAGGATGGCATCGACTGGCTCGACGAACGTCGCGTCCGGAACCCCGACCCGCGCTTCCTGTCAGGTTCGCTCCAGGTCGGCCTGGCAGCCGTCGCCGACCTCGATCCGCCGGTCCGCGGCGTCGTCATCGCCCTCGGCGACCAGCCGCGGACCCGGCCCGAGGTGATCCGCGCGCTCATCGGCGCCGCCCGCGAGACGGATCGGCCGGTCGTCGTCGACGGCCGGGCCTCGTTCGCGACCCCCGAACGCTTCCCGCCCGACCAGATCGACCGGCTCGTCGTCGGCTGGCCGGACGAGGTCGCCGACGAGATCGGGCTGGGCCCCGACGACGCCGTGGCGGTCCTCACCCACGACGTGAAGTTCGACGAGCCGGCGATCGTCGAGGCGCTCCGCAGGCGGTGCCGTTACGTCGGCGCGGTCGGCAGCCGCAAGACCCAGGGCGACCGGCGGGCCCGCCTGCGCGTGGCCGGGGTCACCGAGGCCGAGCTTGCCCGCCTCCGCGGTCCGGTCGGGTTGGACCTGGGCGGGCGGGCGCCGGCGGAGACCGCACTCGCGATCATGTCCGAGATCGTCGCCGAGCGGTACGGCGGCAGCGGCCGGCCGATGGTCGAGCGGGCGGCGGAGCGCGAGTCGGGCGCGGCCCGGGAACCGGCGGTCCCCGCCGGGTGAGAACGGCCGCCATCGTC
>DASTEU010000464.1:0-3873 GCA_035709325.1 Candidatus Limnocylindrales bacterium
GCGCGCCGGGCGACGGCAGCTTCGCGGGCGGCTTCGGCAACTTCAGCGACATCTTCGACGCCTTCTTCGGGGGGACCCAGGCCGGCGCGCGTCGCGGCCACCCACTCGCCGGCGCCGACCTTCGCTACGACCTCCGGATCACGCTCGAAGAGGCGGTCCGGGGCGTCGAGAAGGAGATCGAGTTCCCGGTGCTCGGTCGATGCGAGACGTGTTCGGGCAGCGGCGCGAAGCCGGGCTCCGAGCCGGTCACGTGCGAGCAGTGCGGGGGCCGCGGCGAGATCCGGACGACCCGCCGGACGATGCTCGGCCAGATGGTCAACGTCTCGACCTGTCCGCGCTGCCAGGGCGAGGGCCGGATCGTCACCGAACCGTGCGAGACGTGCCGCGGCGACGGGCGTACCGAGCGGCGCCGAACGCTGCGCGTCTCGATCCCGCCCGGCATCGATGAGGGCCACCAGATCCGGCTCTCGAACGAGGGCGAGGTCGGGCCGCGCGGCGGCCCGCCTGGCTCGCTCTACGTCGCGGTCCACGTCGCTCCCCATCCATCACTCCGGCGGGAGGGAACCGAGCTCATCTACGAGGCCGACGTCTCGATCGCCCAGGCCGCGCTGGGCACCCGGATCGCGGTACCGACCGTGGACGGCGAGGAGGAACTCGAGATCAAGGCCGGCACCCAGCCGGGCACCGAGATCCGGCTGCGCGGCCGCGGCGTGCCGCACCTGCGGCGGGCCGGGTCGCGCGGCGATCTCCACGTCCTCGTCAACGTCGTCGTGCCGGCGAAGCTCTCGAAGCGCCAGCGCGAGCTGCTCGCGGAGTTCGCCGCCGAGTCCGGGGAGGAGGTCGCGGCGTCGGGTGGCGGCGGGATCTTCGACAAGGTCCGCGACGCGCTTGGCTGAGGACGCGCTTGGCTGAGCCGGCCGGCGAGGCGACGACCGACTCGACCGCTGCCGGCGCGTGGCTCGAGCTGTCGGTGGCGGCCGATCTCGAGGCGGTCGAGGCCGTCAGCGAGATCCTGGGACGGGTCGCGCCGGTCGGGACGAGCGTCGAACCGGCGTTCGAGCTGACCGACGAGGGTCTCGGCGCCCGCGTCGACCCGAGCCGGCCGGCGATCGTGCGGGCCTACCTTCCGGCACGCGACGAGGCGGCCGTCGCCCGGGCCGTGGGCGAGGCATCCGAGGCCCTCGGCCACCTCCAGGCGTTCGGGCTGCGACCGATCGGCGAGCTCACGACCCGGGTCGTCCACGAAGCCGACTGGGCGGAGGCCTGGAAGGCCCACTTCCCGGTGCTTCGAGTAGGCCGGCGGATCGTCATCCGACCGACCTGGCGGCGCCATCGCCGGGAACCCGGTGACGTCGTCGTGGCCCTGGATCCCGGGATGGCGTTCGGGACCGGGCTGCACCCGACCACACGGCTCTGCCTCGCGGCGCTCGAAACGCTGGCCGACCGGGGCGGCATTTCCGGCGGCCGGGTGCTCGACGTGGGCTGCGGGTCGGGGATCCTCGCGATCGCCGCAGTCCGGCTCGGGGCCGTTGCGGCGCTCGGCGTCGACACCGACCGGATCGCGGTCGAGGCGACCGCCGCGAACGCCAGGCGAAACCGCGTCACCCGCCGGGTCCGGGCGCGGGTGGGCAGCCTGCCGAGCGGCGCGGCGCCCTTCGACGTCGTGCTCGCCAACCTCGTCGCCGGCATCCTCGTCCCACTCGCGCCGCTCCTGGCGGCGGAGCTGAGGCCGGGCGGCACGCTGCTGGCTTCGGGGATCTTCGCCGACCGCGAGGCAGAGGTGCAGGGTGCGTTCGAGGCGGCCGGGTTGTCGATCGGCGGGCGCTCGGTCGAGGGCGAGTGGGTCGCGATCGAGGCCGCGGCCGGCTGACGCTGCGGGCGTTCTCGGCCGGCCCAACTACAATCCACGTTCCGATGGCCCAGCTCTTTCCGGTCCTGCTCGTCACCCACATCACCCTGGCCGTGAGCCTCTTCCTGCCCTCAATTCTGTTGCCGTTCGCACTCCGGACGCGGC
Source organism: Candidatus Limnocylindrales bacterium (assembly GCA_035709325.1). Lineage (GTDB taxonomy): Bacteria > Chloroflexota > Limnocylindria > Limnocylindrales > CSP1-4 > CF-46. The sequence goes on from DASTEU010000464.1 coordinate 2,015, forward strand.
GGGCCGCCGCCGAGAGCCCGAATCGCTTCATCCGGTTTCTGCTGTGGATGCAGGCCCACGGGACCGTCGTGATCGGGGCGGGTCTCGCGCTCACAGGCGTCGGGCTGCTGTCGGTGCTCGGTGCCCAGCTCCTGAGCCAGCCGTGGCTGCTCCTCGCCCTGGCGATCTACGCCGGCAACCTTGTCCTCGCGTTCTTCGTCCAGCGCCCGAACCTCCGCCGGCTCATCGGCGTCCGGGCCGCGGCCGACGACCGGGTCTGGCAGGCGCGGGCACGCCGGCAGCGCTACGTCAGCTACGCGATGGCGGCGCTCGTCGGGACGATCGGGTTCCTCATGAGCGCGAAGCCGACCCTGTGGTGACGCCGGCCGCGCCGCCCCGCCCGGACGCGCCGCCCGGCTCTGCTGCGCCGGCCAGGCCGATCCGACGGGCCTCGATCGCCAATCTCGGCTGCAAGGTCAACCAGTCCGAGATGGAGTCGGCGGCCCGACTCCTGCGCGAGCGCGGCGTCGAACTCGTCGGCCCGGGTGCGGCGGCCGATCTCGTCCTCGTCAACACGTGCACGGTCACCGCGGTCGCCGACCAGAAGTCGCGCCAGGCAGTCCGCCGCGCCCGCCGTTCGAATCCGGAATCCGAAATCGTCGTCACCGGCTGCTCGGTGCAGGTCGGGCGCGACGCCTTCGAGGCGGCCGATCCGGCGGCCAGGCTCGTCGACAACCGGGCCAAGGATGGCTTGCTCGCCGAGCTCGAGGCACTCGTCGAGGTTGGCGGGGCGCGCGAAACCGCCGGGCCGGAGGACGGTCGGGTCGCCCGCGCGCTGCCGACGCTGTCCGGGGTCGAGATCGCCGGCATCGACGACGGGCGTGGCGCGATCGCGGTCGAGCGGACGCGGGCGTTCGTGAAGGTCCAGGATGGCTGCTCGTTCTTCTGTACGTACTGCATCATCCCGGCGGCGCGAGGCCCGGAACGGAGCCTCTCCCCGGAGACCGTGCTGCGGGACGTCCGACGCGCGGTCCGCGCGGGCCATCGCGAGATCGTCCTGACCGGGATCAACATCGGGACGTACGACGGCGGATCGTCCGAACGCGGATACCGCGGCTCGCATGCCAGCTCGGCGCTCACGTTAGCGGGCCTCGTTCGGCGGATCCTCGCCGAAACGGACGTCGAGCGGATCCGCCTCTCCTCGATCGAGCCGCAGCACGTCGACGACGAGTTGCTCGCCGCCTGGGTCGACGGCGCGCCACGGACGCTCCCCCACGTCCACCTGCCGCTGCAGTCCGGCGACGACGGCGTGCTCCGTCGGATGGGCCGCCGCTACAGGTCCGCGGAATACGCCACCGTCGTAGCCAGGGTCCGCGACGCGATCCCGAACGTCGCCGTCCACGCCGACGCGATCGTCGGCTTCCCGACCGAGGACGAAGCCGTTTGGCGACGGTCGCTCGACTTCATCCGCTCGATCGGCTTCGCCGGCATCCACGTCTTCCGCTACTCACCGCGCCCCGCCACGCCGGCGGTCCGGACGACGGGACAGGTCGACGAGCCGACGAAGAAGGGCCGCGCGGCCGAGCTGCTGGCGGTCGCCGCCGACGCGCGGGCCCGCTGGGCGGCGGCGCGGCTCGGGGCGGTGAGCGAGGTCCTCTTCGAGGAGCGCAGCGGCGACGGCACAGGGCGGTGGGTCGGCCACGCGGCCGATCACACGCTCGTCGCGGCCGCTCCTCCGGCCGGGACGCCGTCGCTCGCGAACGTGATCGGCCGCGTCGTCGGGGAGGCGATCGACCCGACGTCGCGCGACCGCGTCCTCGGCCGCATCATCGCCCTGGCGCCGCCCCGCCCCGCGGCCACCACCGGAGATGCCGATGCCC
>DASTEU010000465.1:0-4561 GCA_035709325.1 Candidatus Limnocylindrales bacterium
CGTCGGTCTGTGGGGCGTCGTCCCCGGGCAGCCGCGCGCCCTCCTCTCCGGCGGCGGCCGGCGGGGGCGACTCGACCGGTGGGCCGGAACCTCGCCCTTCCGGATCGCGCTGGGCGGCCACCTCGAACACCAGGATCGACCCGGCGACCGCGGCATTGAGGGAATCGATCGCACCTCGCATCGGGATCCGGACGACGAAGTCGCAGCGGCGGCGAGCGGCCGGCGACAGGCCCTGGCCCTCGCTGCCGACGACGATCGCGATCGGTCCCCGCAGGTCGGCCTGCCGGACGGTCATCGCGGCGCCGGCCTCCGCGCCGACGACCCGCAGGCCGCGGGCCCGCAGATCCGAGAGGGCCGCCGGCAGGTCGTCGACCGGACACAGCAGCAGGTGCTCGACGGCACCCGCCGAAGCCTTGATCGCGGCCGGGCTCAGCGGCGCCTGGCGGTGGGTCGGGTAGAGGACGCCGTGAACGCCGGCCGCCTCGGCGCTGCGCAGAAGCGTGCCCACGTTCTGGGGATCCTCGAGCGAATCCATGGCGAGGACGAACGCCGCCTCGCGACGCTCGATGCCGCGAGCCAGGACCTCGTCGAGCGAGGCGAACCGGCGGGGCCCGACGACGAGCGCGATTCCCTGGTGTCCGTCGAAGCCCGCGAGCGCCGTCAGGGTGCCGCCCTCGACCTCGACGATCGGGATCCGCAGGCTCGTGGCGTGGAGGACGATCCGCTCGAGCGCCTGGCGGCGCTGGGGGACGACGAGGAGCCGGATCGCCGGACGCCGTGCGACGAACGCCTCCTCGACCGGGCGTCGCCCCGCGACGAGCTCCTCGCCCTCGCCGACGAGCCCAGCCGGAGGCGGCGCTGGCTCGCGCCGGCGGTACGGCGGCCCGTCGCGCGGCCCCTCCCGTCCTCGGGCGGTCCAGGGCGGAGCCGGGCCCGGTCGATCCGATCCGGGTCGCTCGAACGGCGGCCGGGCGCCGGTCGGGCGCTGCCACGGAGGGCGGTCGGGGCCCGGGCGCGGCGTCGGCGGTCGAGGTCCGGTCGGGCGCGGGCCGGGGCGGCGATAGGCCGGCGGCGCGTCCCACGGGCGGCGCTGCGGGCGGTCGGCCCGGAACGAGCGGTCCGCGTTTCCGTCGCCCGGGACCCGATGGTCCCGCGGCCCAGGCGGCCCGTTGCCGTGTTCGCGGTCCGGCGGGCGGCCCCGGGAGCGCTGATCGGGCGCGGCCCGCTCGCGGTCGTAGGGTCGGATCGGTCGCTCGAACGGTCGGCCGCGGCGGTCGCCGGCGGGGCCCTGGCCCGGCCGCCGGCCGCGGTCGGGCCCGCCGCGTGACGCCCTGCCACGCTGCGGCCCGGCGCCGCGCTGCCACGGCGGTCGGCTGCCCCCTGCGTCCGCAGGTCGGTCGGCCCCACCCCGCCCGTGGTTCGACCTGGGTCCGCGGGGAGGACCGCCCGGCACGTCCGAGCGCAACCCGAACCCGGGGCGAGGTCGATCGGGCCGCGGACGGTCGGGCCCCGGACGGTCGGGCCGCGGGTCGCCGCCTGGATCGTCCGGGTCGGGCCGCGGGTCGCCGCCTGCGCCGTCCGGCTCCGATGTTCGGCGGGTGCGTTTGGGAGCGGCCCGGCGGTTCGGCTCGATTCGTTCCTCGTCCCGCCGGCCGCGCCCGGTGGGGCCGTCCGGCGCCGACTTCTTCGGCAGCCGGTCGCGCGGCTTCTTCGGCCGACCCGATTCCTCGCCGCTCTCGCCGTCAGCCACGGCCGGCCTCGACCAGGCGGCGCCAGCGCTGGCCGTCCCGGGTGTCCTCGACGGCGATCCCGCGGGCCGCGAGCTCGTCGCGCAGGCGGTCCGAGGCGCTCCAGTCGCGGGCGGCCCGCGCGGCGACTCGTTCGTCGAGCAGGCGGCGAACCTCCTCGGGCAGCACCTCGTCAGGGTCGGGCAGGACGCCGAGGACCGCGTCGGTCCGGCGCAGCCAATCGATCGCCCGCTCCGCGTCGTCGGTCGATAGCGTCCGGCCGTCGATCCGCCGGTTCAGCTCGCGCACGAGGTCGAACACGGCGGCGAGCGCGGCCGACACATTCAGGTCGTCGTCGAGGCCCGCTTCGAACGCTGCCCGGGCCTCGTCGAGCAAGGCCGGCAGGCCGGCGTCGTCGGGCCGGTCCTCGCGGTACGCGGCCAGCGCCGCGAGCAGTGCGTCGAGCCGGTCGACCGCGGCCGCTGCCGCGGCGAGCGATTCGGGCGTGTAGTTCAGGCTCGCCCGGTAGTGCACCGCGATGAGTGCGTACCGGAGGGCCCGCGGATCCACCCCGGTCTCGAGGAGCTCCCCGACGCGGGCGATGTTGCCCGTCGACTTGGCCATCTTCGAGCCGCTCATCTGGAGATGCGCGCAGTGGAGCCAGGTCCGGACGAATGGCAGGCCGGTCGCTGCCTCGCTCTGCGCGATCTCGTCCTCGTGGTGGGGGAAGATGAGGTCCACGCCGCCGGTATGGATGTCGAACGACGGACCGAGATGGCGCATCGACATCGCCGAGCACTCGACGTGCCAGCCCGGCCGGCCGCTGCCGATCGTGGTGTCCCAGGAGGGCTCACCCTCCTTCGGCCCCTTCCAGAGCGCGAAGTCGCGAACGTCATCCTTGCCGTACTCGTCGGTCTCGACCCGCTCGCCGACCCGGAGCTGCTCGGGGTCGAGCCGAGCCAGGCGGCCGTACCGGGGCCACGAGGCGATCCGGAAGAAGATCGACCCGTCCTCGGTCCGGTAGGCGTGGCCCTTCTCGAGCAGCGTCGTGATCAGCGCGGTCATCTCATCGATGTGATCGGTCGCTCGCGGGAGGACGTCCGGTGGCGTCATCCGCAGCGCACGGGCGTCGACGAGGAACCGCTCGAGCCAGCGATCGGCCAGTTCGCCGATCGAGACGCCGGCGGCCGCCGCCCCACGGATGATCTTGTCGTCGACGTCGGTGATGTTGACGACCCGGGTGACGCGCAGCCCCCGGTAGCGGAGGTCGCGGACGAGCACGTCGGCGAACAGGAAGCTCCGGAAGTTGCCGATGTGGACCGGGCCGTAGACGGTCGGGCCGCAGCTGTAGATCCGGACGTGGCCGGGCTCGAGAGGTTCGAGCGGCCGCGTCTCGCCGGTGAGGGTGTCCCGGAGGCGGATCACCGCAGCGGCTCGAGACTCGCGACGGCCCGCGCCGAGATCGTCCGGCCGGCGCCCTCGGCGCCGTCGAGGTTGCCGGACGAAGCCTTGACGTTGACCTGGTCCGCGTCGATCGCGAGGACCTCCGCGAGGCGGGCACGCATCGCGTCGAGCCGATCGGAGAGGCGGGGCCGGGCAGCGACGATCGAGACGTCGACATGGGCCGGCCGCAGGCCCGCGACTCGCACGCGGGCAACGACCTCGCCGAGGAGCTCGGCGCTCGCGATCCCCTGCGGGGTCCGGGCATCGGCCGGGAACAGCCGACCAAGGTCGCCCAGGCCCGCGGCGCCGAGCAGTGCGTCGGCGACCGCATGCAGGACGACGTCACCGTCGGAGTGGCCGGCCAGCCGCGGCCCGGGGAAGTCGATGCCGCCCAGTGCCAGCGGCTCGCCGGGTCCGAACGGGTGCGAATCCTCGCCGAACCCGACGCGGGGCCGGTCCCCGGCGAGGATCGCGGCGGCGCGATCGAGATCGGCGGGCAGGGTCACCTTGAGATTGTCCGCTTGTCCGGGGACCACATGAACGGGGATCGTACACGCCTCGAGCAGGGCGGCCTCGTCGGTGAACGTCTCCGGTCCGTCCGGAGGGAATCGTGCATAGGCGGCCCGGAGGATCCCGAGCCGCAATCCCTGCGGCGTCTGGGCGGCGCCGAGACCGGCCCGATCGACCGTCCCGACCACGAGGTCGCCGTCGACGCGCTTGAGCGTCTCGACGACCGGCAGGACGGGGATCGCCGCTCCGTGTTCGTCCGCCGCCCCGATGACCCGCCGCACGAGATCCGCTCGAACGGCCGGACGCGCGCCGTCGTGGACGAGCACGACCCGCTCGTCGCCGGCTCCCCCCTCCGCGAGCGCGGCGACGCCGGCTGCCACCGACTCCTGCCGCCGCTCCCCGCCGGCAACGACGATCGCTCGCTCCGGGAGCCACGGGGCGTCCCGCAGCTCGTCGACCCGCTCCGCGGCGCCGACGACCACGAGGCGGTCGATCACCGACAGCCGACCGAAGACCTCGACCGTCCAGGCGAGCATCGGCCGACCGCCGATCGGGGCGGCCCTCTTGTCCGTGCGGCCCATCCTGACCGACGAGCCGGCCGCCACGACGATCGCATCGGCGCGAGCCGGTCGCCCGTCCCGATTGGCGTCAGTCAAGGCGCGGCTGGGCGAAGATCATTCTCCCGGCGACCGTCTGGAGGACCCGGGTGACGGACACGTCGAGGTCCTTGTCGATGTAGCGCACGCCGCCCTCCACGACGATCATCGTCCCGTCGTCCAGGAACCCGACGCCCTGGCCGGCCTCCTTGCCCTCCTGGATGACCCGGACCCGGAGCTCCTCGCCGGGCAGCACGGCGGGCTTCACCGCGTTCGCCAGCGAGT
>DASTEU010000466.1:0-15630 GCA_035709325.1 Candidatus Limnocylindrales bacterium
GTCGTTGCGGTAGCGCTTCGGCGGCTCGATCTCGGACGGCGCCTCCAGGTACAGGATCCGCTGGGCCGAGCCCTCGTCGGGGTCGAGCCGCCAGGTCGTCCCGATCGGCAGCACGAGGTAGTCGCCGGGCCCATAGGCCAGATCTCCGAAGATCGTCCGGCAGAGGCCCGAACCTTCGTGCACGAAGAGCATCTCGTCGGCGACGCCGTTTCGGTAGAAGCGGTTCTCGGGCATGGCCTCGGCCGGCCGGACGACGCCGAAGATCACGTCGTTGTTGAAGTAGAGCGGCACGCGGCCGGAGACGACGTCGCCACGCGGCTCGACCGCGCCGGTCTTCGTCAGGCGATGGCGATGGAGCTCGTCGTCGGCGGCCTCGAGAGCGATCCGGGCGACCGGCTCGATGCGGTGCGTCCGCGTCGGCGGAACGAGGTGGTAGAGCAGGGAGCTGCGCCCTGTGAAGCCCTCGACCCCGAACAGCTCCTCGGCATAGAGGCTGCCGTCCGGCGCGCGATGCTGGGTGTGGCGCTGGCGCGGGATGCTGCCGCAGGCGACGTAGTACATGGGGCGTCCTCCGGCCGAAATCCTATGCGACGCGGCCGGGACCGTGGGCCGGCAGTCGCCGCGCGCAGATGCAAGGCGCACTCCGCATCCTGTGGCCATGGCCGTCGACGAGACCCGGGAGCTCAAGCCCGAGGAGGGTGACAAGGAACGGATCGACCGCGAGCTCATCGAACTGCTCAATGAGCTCCGCGTCGCCCTGCCCGGCGTCCAGATCCTTTTCGCGTTCCTCCTTGTCCTCCCGTTCCAGCAGGGCTGGAGCGAGATCAGCGACATCGAGCGCCACGTGTACTTCGGGGCGCTCGTCGCCAGTGCCGTCGCGAGCGCCCTGCTCATCGCGCCGTCGCTCTATCACCGGCTCAACTTCCGGCGGCGGAACAAGGAGCGGATGCTCTTCGATGCCAACCGCATGGTCATCCTCGGTTCGGCGTTCGTCGCACTCGGGATCGCCTGCGCGATCTTTCTGGTCTCCGACGTCGTCTATGGCGCCCCGATCTCGATCGTCGCGACCGTCCTCGCGCTGGTGCTCTACGCCGCCCTGTGGGGCGCGTTCCCGATCCTCCGCCGGCGTGAACCCGACGACTGAGCCAGTCCGCGCTCAGCGCCGGACGGGGCGGGCCACGATCGGCGTGCGAAGGGCACCGAGCCGCTCGACCCGAAGGACGACCTCGTCGCCCGGCTCCAGGTAGCGCCCGATCGTCGTCTCGCGGACCTCGAGCAGGCAGCCGGTCCCGACCGTCCCCGAGCCGATGAGATCGCCGGGCCGGAGCCGGACGTCGGCCGACGCCCGGGCCAGCATCTGGCCGAAGCTGAACTGGGCATCAGACCAGCTCCCGCGGGTCGTCTCGACGCCGTTGACCTCGGCGGTCATCGCGAGGTCCGGGCCCGTCGCACCGGACGCACGGGCCCCGGCCAGCTCGTCGGGCGTCACGAGCCACGGCCCGAACGTCGAGGCGAAGTCCTTGCCCTTGGCCGGCCCGAGCCGGACGACCGTCTCCTCCCGCTGCAGGTCGCGGGCCGACCAGTCGTTGAAGATCGTGTAGCCGCCGATCGCCTCCTCGGCCCGCTCGCTCGTGAGGTCGACGGCCGGCGTGTCGACGAGCGCGGCCACTTCCAGCTCGTAGTCGAGCTCCTGCGAGGCCGCCGGCGACCAGACCGGCTCGCCGGGTCCCCGGATCTCCGAGACGTTGCTGAAGTAGAAGACCGGCAGGCGGTACCAGGCCTCCGGCACCTCGCCGCCGCGGCGGGCCCACATCGTCCGGACGTGGCCCTCGAACGCGTAGAAGTCGCGCAGGCTCGGCGGGCGGAGGAGCGGCGGGCCGAAGTCCAGGTCGGAGGCGGCGAGGACGGCGTCGTCGCCGCCGGCGCCCGGATCGGACCGCGGCTCGAACGCCTCGAGCAACTCGGCCAGGGCGGCGACCCGCAGACCGAGCGCGAGGTGGTCGTCGAGGGTCCGCACCGGCTGGCGGTGGAGGGACGAGTTGTGGGCGAGGCGAGGGTCCGCGGCGACCGCCCGACGGCGGGCGACCTCGAGGTCGAGCCACGTCGACGGCTCGTCGCCCGCGCCGAGGGCTGCGGCCAGGCGCCACGGAGTGCCGGCCGGCGGGTGGCGCTCGCGGACGTGGGCGATCTTCATCGGGCGAAAGTGTAGGGCGGCCGCCGACGACCTCGCCGCGCCGGCCCCCAAGGTCCCAGTCGAGTTACGGCGTCTGGGGGATGTCGTGGGCGGCCGGTCGGCCGCACGCTGCTGACCCGATGTCCCAGGCCGCCCTTTCCCCGGAGCACAGGGCGATGAGCCCGGCCGACCGTCTCGAGCAGGCGCTCGACGGTCGGGCTCGACGCGTTCGCGACATCCTGCGATGGGCGGCCCGTGCCGGCATCGTCCTCGGGGCGGTGGAGCTCGCCGCGGGCGTGGCGTTCGCCGAATGGCGGATCGCGCTGTTCGGGCTGCTCGTCGGGGCCTTCGCCGTCTGGCTGTTCCGGGCGGTCGGCGCGATCGTCGGGCCCGACCGTGTCGCGGCGATCACGAGGATCGCCTGCCTGACTCTGGGCACCATCGCCGGCGCGGCCGTGCTCGAGCCCGGCCTCGCTCCGGCCCTGGCAGTGGCGGCGCTGCTGCCGGCGGTGTTCGCCCTGCCGTTCCTCGGCAGCGCGGCGGTCGGGCGCATCCTCGTCCTCGCCGGCTTCGTCGGAGTGGGCTCGATGGCCGCCCGCAGGATCGTGCCGCCGAACGACCTGCCGGTCGGATTCACCGACATGACCGGCGCCGTCGCCCTCCTGCTGGCCTACGGCTTCCTCCTCGTCTTCCTGTGGGAGGTCAGCCGCCGGCTCAAGGCCAACGCGGAGGAGCTGCGCAGCATCGTGACGATGTCGAACGATCTTTCCCACTCGATGGACCCCCAGCTCGTCGGCGACCGGATCGCCCGCCATATCGCCGGAGCCGTCGGGGCCAGCGACTGCGCCCTGAGCTACTGGGATCGGGCCGGCGACCGTCTGATCACGCTTGGCTACCACCCCCTCGAGCGGCGCGGCGCCCTCCAGCCGACCTACCGGGTCGCGGACTACCCGCAGACTCGTGAGGTGCTCGAGCGCGGTGCGTGGGCGATCGTCGACACGGCCGATCCGACCGCCGACGCCCAGGAGGTCGCCTACCTCCGCTCGATCGGCCAGCGGAGCATGGCGATCCTGCCGCTCGTCGCGGCCGGCACGACGATCGGGACGGTCGAGGTCACCTCCGATCGGGGCGGCGCGTTCGACGAGCGTGACGTCGAGATCGCGATGATGCTCGCCGGCGAGGCCGCGATGGCGCTCGAGAACGCCCGGCTCTACGACGAGCTCCGCCATCAGGCGCTGCACGACAACCTGACCGGCCTCGCCAACCGCGTCCTGTTCCGGGAGCGGGTCGCCCAGGCGCTCGAGCGGAGCCACGGCCGGTCGGGACGGCCGTTCGCGGTCCTGTTCATCGATCTCGACGACTTCAAGGTCCTCAACGACACCCTCGGCCACGCCCGCGGCGACGAAGTGCTCGTGGCCACGGCGCGTCGGGTCGCCGCGTCGCTCCGGCCGGAGGACACGGCGGCCCGGCTGGGCGGCGACGAGTTCGCCGTCCTCCTCGACGACGTCGCCGACGGGCGGACGGCGCTCACCGTTGCCGCCCGGCTCGCCGACGCCCTGCGCGAGCCGCTCGAGCTCGGCGACGCCACTCCCGCCATCGCCGCGAGCATCGGCGTCGCCGTCTCGGGCGAGGGCGACACGACGGCCGACGACCTGCTGCGCAACGCCGACATCGCGATGTACGCGGCGAAGGCGTCGTCGCGCGGACGCGCCGAGCTGTTCCGGTCGAGCCTGCGGGCGACCGCGGGTGCCCGAAGCGAGCTCGCGGCCCAGCTCCGCGGCGCAGATCAGCGCGACGAGCTGCGGCTCGACTATCAGCCGATCGTCAACCTGGAGAGCGGCCACGTCGTCGGGGTCGAGGCGCTCGTCCGCTGGCAACCACCCGACCGGCCGCTCCTCATGCCGAACGAGTTCATCGATCTGGCCGAGGAGACCGGCGAGATCGTCCCGATGGGCCGCTGGATCCTGCGCCAGGCCTGCCGTCAGGCCCGGGAGTGGCAGGTCCGGCTGGCCCTCCCCGAGCTGCAGATCAGCGTCAACCTCTCGGCCCGCCAGTTCCAGGAGCACGACCTCGTCGAGTCGATCGAGACGATCCTCGCCGAAACCGGGCTGAACCCCGCGAACCTCGTCCTCGAGATCACCGAGAGCGGCCTGATGTCGCGCACGGCGGGCACGATCGGGCGCCTGACGGCCCTCCGCTCGTGCGGCATCCACCTCGCGATCGACGACTTCGGCACCGGCTACAGCTCGCTCAGCTACCTCGAGCGTTTCCCGATCGACATCCTCAAGATCGACCGCTCGTTCATCGCCGGCATGTCGCCCGACGGCGATCGGCCGGCGATCGCCCGGGCCATCGTCGAACTCGGCCGGACCCTCGACCTCCAGGTCGTCGCCGAGGGCGTCGAGACGCCGGACCAGGCCGAGTGGCTGAGGAGCCTCGGCTGCCCGCTCGGTCAGGGATACCTCTACGCCCGGCCGATGGGCGTCGACGCGACCGAGGCCTTCCTGGCGGGAGACGCCACACGCCAGATCCGCGAGGCCGAAGAGCCGCCGATGACCGCCCAGGACCGGCGCATGGCCCGCCGGACGAGGCCGCTCAGGCTCGTCGCCGGGGAATGACCCGCCTCGCGCGTCGACCGTCAGTAGCCGACGACTCGAAATCGCGGTCGCCGAACTCGAGCGACGGCCCATTCGGTCGTCAAGGGAATGCCTTCGCGCTGGCTGAACTCGGATCCGAGTCGGCAATCGACTCAGACCGCGTCGAACGGCTGGCCGCTAGAAGGGCTTGAGCTCCATCAGCCACACGATCAACCCGAACCCGACGAGCCCCACGAGGGCGAGGGCCTCCGGCCGGCGATTGTCGAGGAGGGCGGCCAGCTCGTCTGCCGAGGCGGGCGGCGGCGGAGGCTCGCCCCGGCCCTTGCCGACGGCCGTCCGAACCTCGGCGTAGTAGCGGGTGCCCATCGCGTACATGGCGACCGCGATGAGCACGAGCAGGGCGATGGCCGCCCACGGCCAGCCGGAGCCGAACCAGTTGCCCATGATCGCGGCGGCGATTCCGGCCAGCAGGAGGATCCCGAGGCTCGCGTACATCCCGCCGATCGCGATGCCGGAGAGATCGAGCAGGGCGCCGACTCGCTGCGGCTCGCGCTCGCGGCGGATCGCGAAGGCGGCGTACGCGGAAACGCCGTGTGACAGCGCGAAGCCGAACGCCGCCAGGACGTGGGCGAGCACGACCCACGGATACCAGTCCATCGTTCCCTCCTTGTTTGTCGGTCGGGTCAGGATAGCGGGGCTGCCTCGCTCGAAACGCTCGGGCAGTGCACGGCGAGGCGCGCCGCCACACGCCGGCTCATCGTCGACCGCTCCCCGTCGCCAGTCGATTGAGCTGGCGTCCCACCCAGACGGTCCACAGCGGGAAGCCGAAGTAGACGGCCGTCAGCAGCGCCCATCGAACGCCACCGGGCATCAGCCCCGTCGACCGGCCGACGGCGGCTGCCAGGGCCTGACCGACGGCGAAGCCGACGATGGCGATCGTTACCGGGATGACCTGCTGCTCGAACGTCAAGACCTCCACGACGAGCAGCGTCTGCAGGAGCGCGATCGCTCCGACGGACACGATCGAGATGGTCGTGGCGACCGTCATCCGGATCGGTGCGTGCGGCACCAACAGTCGATGCACTCCCAGGACGGCCGGCGTGGCGAGCGGATACGAAACAAGGATGAGGAGGTCGTTGATTCGTCCGAACGTCAGTCCGGCCGACCTCGCGCCGGTCCCGAGTGACGCGAACATCGCGACGAGGAACAGCGCACCGACGGCAGCGATCGCCGCGGCCGTGAACGCGGCCCAGGCGGCGAATCTCAGGCTCGGCCGGAACGCGAGGGCTCTTGTCGACGAGACGACGCCGATGGCTCGCGCCCGTGCGTCCCTTCGGGCGATACCGCGCATGTGCAACCTCCGCGCATCGGCGAGGCGTTCGACGGAGCCTTGCGCCGGCTGGGCGTGAGCCTGCGGGCGGACGTGTCCCGGTGTCATGGGATCGGCGTCCCGGGCGGAGCGGGCTTCCGTCCCGATCCGAGGCGCGGCCCGTCGGGGGCGCGCCGCGACGGGCCCCGGACGCCGAGCGTGCGTCCTGGCCGGTTCCGCGCTCACGCAGTCGCGCGGCGGCCTCCCTAGAGGTTGCCCCGCTTCGCCTGCTCGCGCTCGATCGCCTCGAACAGCGCCTTGAAGTTGCCGACCCCGAAGCCGCGCGAGCCGTGCCGCTCGATGATCTCGAAGAAGAACGTGGGGCGGTCCTGGACCGGCCGGGTGAAGATCTGGAGGAGGTAGCCCTCCTCGTCGCGGTCGGCCTCGATCCCGAGCTCCTCGAGCGTCTCGATCGGGACGCCCACGTCGCCGACGCGGTCGGCCAGCGTCGCGTAGTACTCGTGCGGCAGGCCGAGAAACTCCACGCCGTTCTCGCGGAGCTGCCGGACGGTGCCGACGATGTCCTCGCTCCGCAGCGCGATGTGCTGCGTGCCGGCGTCGAGATACCAGTCGAGGAACTCCTGGATCTGGCTCTTCTTCTTGCCGGTCGCAGGCTCGTTGATCGGGAACTTGATCCGGCCGTTGCCGTTCGTCATCACCTTCGACATCAGCGCGCTGTAGTCGGTGTGGATGACCTTGTCGTCGTAGTGGATCAGCTGGCTGAAACCGAAGACGTCGCGATAGAAGTCGACGAAACGGTCCATGTCGCCGAGCGCGACGTTGCCGACGCAGTGATCGATCTCGAGCAGGCTGAGCCCGCCGGCCGCCCGGGCGGGCCGCTTCACCTTGCGGTAGCCGGGGGCGAACGGTCCGTGGTAGGCGCTCCGGTCGACGAACGAATGACGGACGTCTCCGTAGGCCCTCACCGCGGAGCGCCGCAGGATGCCGTCCTCGCCGCCGTCGAGCTCGATCGGTTCGAGCGCGGCGATCGCGCCGCGGGCGGTCGTCTCGCCGAACGCGGCCGCCGCGTCGTCGACCGCGAAGGCGATGTCGCGGACGCCGTCGCCGTGGCGCCGGACGTGCTCGGCGATCTCGCCATCGGGCGTGAGCGGGGCGGTGAAGACGAACGTGATGTCGTTCTGGCGCATCACGTAGCTGGCCCGGTCCCGGACGCCGGTTTCGAGCCCGGCGTAGGCGACCGGCGTGAAGCCCCAGAGCGCCCGGTAGTAAGCCGAGGCCTGGCGGGCGTTGCCGACCCAGAACTCCACGTGGTCGATGCCCTTGAGCGGGAGGAAGTCCTGCGCCTCGGCGTAGGCGTCGCGGTTGATCCGGGCGCCGGCCTGGTTGGCCGCGCCGCGGGCGACGGTGTCGGTCATGTGCTCGCGTCTCCCTGTGGAGCGTGTCGTCGCCCGGCCGTCACCGAGCGGACCTGTGACCTCCCATGCTACGCCCGCATGAGACACTGGGCCGATGGACGCAGCGATCGAACGGTTCGAAGCCGCGGCGCGGCAGCTCGGCGAGCTCGGCCCCGAGATCGAGGCGGGCGAGCCGTGGCCCCTCAGCCCCGCCTACGGCGAGGAGCCCGAGGCCGACTGGGGCCCGAAGGAGCTGCTTGCCCACGTCGCCGAGATGATCCCGTACTGGATCGCGCAGATCGAGGCGATCCTCGCTCGAGATGCAGGTTCGGATCCGGCGCCGTTCGGGCGGGTCGCGACCGACGCGGCCCGGATCGCCCGGATCGGTGCCGATCGGCAGCACCCGGCGGGCGCGCTTCTCGAACGGATCGAGGCGAGCGCCGCCGTTGCAGCGAACCGCCTGCGGGCGCTCGACCCGGCGCAGCGGGCGCGCCGCGGCCTCCACCCGCGACGCGGCGAGCTGACCGTGGAGGCGATCGTGCCGCCGTTCCTCGCGGACCATCTCGCCGAGCACGTGAGGCAGCTTCGCGAGATCCTCGCCCGGCGCTGAGTTCATGCTCCTCCTCTACGCGGTCGCGCTCGGCCTCGTTGCCGGGTACCTGCTCGGCGGCCGCCTCGAGGGGCTCGGCGCGATGGGCTTCCGATGGGCGCCGCTCGCGATCGCCGGCTTCGTCGTCCAGCTCCTGATCTTCGGGCCGCTCGAAGGGATCGTGGGCGACGCCGGCCTGCCGCTGTATCTGGGATCGACGATCGCGACCCTCGCGGCGGTTGCCCGCAACGTCCGGGTCCCGGGGCTCGTGCTCGTGGTCGTCGGCACGATCTCGAACCTCGCCGCGATCGTGGCGAACGGCGGTGTCATGCCGGCCGACCCCGGCGCCGCCCAGCTTGCCGGCATCGAGCACGGGCCCGGCTTCTCGAACAGCGCGATCGTCGGCGATCCGGCGCTCCGGCCCCTGACCGACGTCTTCGCCCTGCCGAGCCCCATCCCGCTCGCCAACGTGTTCAGCGTCGGTGACGTCCTCATCGGCCTCGGTGTGGGGATCGCGATCGCCTTCGGCATGCGCCTGGCCCGGCCGGTGCGCGGCGACACCTCTTACGACTGACGGTCGGGTACCAGTACTGATGGGCCATACCATCGGCCGCCGATCGGCCGTACTGTCGGCGTTGTCGGGAGCGGTTGCTCTCAGCCCAGGGGGACCGCGCAGAGGGACGATCGATGAAATATCTCAAGTCGCAGGCGTTCCGCGCCCTGCTCGCGCTCTCCGCGCTGGCCAGCTCGGCGCTCGTCCTCGAAGCCGCGAAGCGCTGGTTCTAGCAGCGGCGCATTGATCCGGCGGCATCGTCCGCCACGCTCATCGCGGAGCCGTCCGTGCCCATCGGACGGCTCTTCGATTCCCGGCGTCGCCCGCCCCCCGCCGTCTGCTCAGCCCGGCTCTCGAGGGCCGCGTCCTTCACGAAGGATGCTCCGCAGGAGGAACAGGACGTTCGCCGGGCGCTCCGCCAGGCGGCGCATGAAGTACGGATACCACTGCGTCCCGAACGGCACGTAGACACGGACCCCGAAACCGGCTCTGACGAGCCGGTCCTGCAGATCGCGCCGGACGCCGTAGAGCATCTGGAATTCGTAGCGGTCGGGCGCGATCGCCTCGGCTCCCGCGACCCGCGTCGCCCGTGCGATCAGCCGCTCGTCGTGCGTCGCGAACGCCGGAAACCGGCCGTCCCGCAGGAGCCGGAGCATGAGCGCCTCGTACGCCGCATCGACATCGGCCTTGACCTGATGGGCGACCGCCGGCGGCTCGACGTAGGCGCCCTTGCAGAGGCGGATCCGGGCACCCTCGTCGATGAGGGCGTCGACGTCCGCCGGGCTGCGGTGGAGGGCCGACTGGATGACGACCCCAAGGTCGGCCCCGCTGACCGCGGCGTTGCCGCGCGCGGCGGCCTCGCGGAGCGGGGCCGCCGGGCGAAGGTCGCGCCAGATGGCGAGCGTCGCGTCCGTCGTCGTGTGGTCCTCCATGTCGATCCGGACGAAGGCCCCGAGCTCGACGGCCCTGGCCACGATCCGCCCGACGTTCTCGCGGCAGAGGTCCTCGGAGACGCCGAGGCCCATCTGGCTGAGCTTCAGGCTGACGTTCCGGTCGAGGCCGCGTTCGGCCAGCGCATCGAGCGTGACAAGGTACTGATCTGCGGCGGCCCGCGCCGCCGCCTCCGAGGTGACCGACTCGCCGAGGATGTCGACCGTCGTCCGGAGGCCTCGATCGCGCAGCCGCTCGATGGCTTCCATCGCGTCCGGGAGGGACTCCCCGGCCACGAAGCGAGCGACCATCGCCCTCGTGAACGGCAGGCGGGTCGCCACCCGGCCGAGGGCCCGCCGTCGCGACAGCCAGAGCAGGAGGGTTCGCAGCACGCGGCCGGGCAGGCTGCCGATCGCGGGGAGCGTCACGATCGCGATGGTAGCCGTCCGAGCGGCGGCTCAGCCCGGGTCGGCGTCGGGGGCGACCGATTCGCCGGGCTCGTCGAGGACGTGGCGCTTCAGGAATGCGACGATCCGGCTGAACGCATCGCGCCGGTTCTCGCGCTTCTCCCAGCCGTGCGCCTCGTCGTCGTACCAGTGGACCTCGTGATGTTTGCCTTCGATCTCGAGCGCCTCGACCATCCGCTCCGACATCAGCGGCACGACGCGTTTGTCCTTCCGGCCGTGGAGGATCAGGACGGGGGCCTCGATCCGCTCGGCGCGATACACGGGCGACGCCCGTCGATACCGCTCGATGCGATCCGGATCGTCGGGTGAACCCATCTGGCGGGCGAGGTCGAGCCGCCCGGCGCGGTCGCCGTGGCGGAAGCTCTCGGCGATCTCGGAGTCGCCGTACAGGTCGACGCCGGCCCGCCACAGGCCGGGCTCCTCGACGAGGGCGCACAGCACCATGTAGCCGCCGTACGAGCCGCCGAAGATCGCGAGCCGGCCGTCGCACCAGGGCTGCTCGAGCGCCCAGTGCGCGGCGTCGAGCAGGTCGGCGACATCGGCGTGACCCCACTCGTCATGATTTGCCCGGCGGAACGCCCGGCCGTACCCGGTCGAGCCGCGGAAGTCCGGGTCCAGCACGGCGAAGCCCTCCCCCGCGAGCAGGAGCTTGAACGGGCTGAAGGCGCGGTGGGACTGCCAGGTCGGGCCGCCGTGCGGCGTGATCACGACTGGCACCCTGAGGCCGCCGCGCCGGCCGGTCGCGCCGAGCGGACGCCACAGGGTCGCCTCGACCCGCAACCCGTCCCGGGCGGTGATCGCGATCCGTTCCCCCTGCGGCACTCGGGCCGGCGCGAGGGCCGCGGCGACGGTCGCCGGGAGGGAGTTCGTGACCTGGCGCGGTCGCGCGTCGGGTGGGGCGGCTCCCGGGACGGGGAGCATCCAGAGATCCTGGGGCGCCGTTTCGCTCTCGCCGATTGCCGCGATCCAGGTGCCGTCGCTCGACCAGCCCACGCTGCGCCAGACGCCCGGCCGGGGGTTGACGGCGCGCCCGCCCGCGGCGGCGACCAGCGGCGGCGGGTTCTTCGGCGGCCTGCCGCGACCCCGTTTGACCGGGCCGGCCGGCGCGATCGGGGCGACGATGAGGTCGACGAGCCCGTCGTGGACCTCGATGTGAACGAACCGGCTGCCGTCCGGCGAGGCCAGGGCCGCCCAGCCCTGGCCCCCGGTCGGTTCGCCGTGCTCTCGCTCGCCCGCGGTCAGGACGCGCCGCTCGCGGCCGTCGGCCGACAGGTGAACGACCTGAAACCAGCCGTCGGCATCGGTCGCGTAGAGGAGGCCCCCGTCGGGCATCGGGCGCGGGCCGGACGCCCACTCCTCGCCGCCGCCGGCGACCCGCCGCTCCTCGCCGGACGCCACGTCGACGACGTGGACCTCGCCGGTCGAGAAGACCGGGGCGCGCAGGCCGGCAACCCCGATCGAGCGGCCGTCGGCCGTCCAGCAGTAGTCCTCGACGTCGAGGCCGGTCGCCGTGACCGGCCGCGGCTCGGCGGGCCGCGGATCGCGGGCGGGCCGCCCGCGTCGGGGAACCGGCGCGTCGACGAGCCAGACCTGCGACCAGCCGCGCCGGCGCGAGATGAAGGCGAGGCGCTTGCCATCGGGCGACCAGCGCGGCGCCGAGACCCCGGCCGGGTGATCGCTCACGAGCGAATCCCGCGACCCGTCGGCCTCGACGACCCGCAACGCCTTCTCGCGGAGGTAGGCCAGGCGCCGCCCGTCGGGCGACCACTGGGGATCGGAGATCGGCTTCTCCGACGCGGTCAGCTGCGTCGGATAGCCGCCCCGGAGCGGCAGGACGAACAGCTGCCGGGAACCGGCGGCTTCGGCGGTGTAGGCCACGGATCGATCCCGGGGATGGAGCCGGAACTCGCGCGGGCTGTCGATCGCGACGATCGCCTCGATCGTCAGGCCGCCCGGCCGTCCCTCGTCCGCCGGACGGGTGGCCCGGGTTGCCCGAGAGGAGCGAGCGGGCCGCCCAGGCCGGGCACGACCTTCGGGGCGAATCTCGCCCGCGACCTCGACGCGCGCGGAGTCGCTCATCCCTCCGGCCAGTCCGTCCGGGCGGCGGCCGGGCCGATCATGGCGAGGTGCGCGCGCAGGTGGCCGTGCAGGTCCTCGTAGGCCCAGCTGAAGCCCTCAGGGTCGAGCCACTCCTCGACGGACATCGCGCGCACGGCGGCCTCGAGCCGTCGCCGACCCGCCGCGAACTGCTCGAGCAGCTCGGCGCGTCCGGTGCCCCGGGTCCGGGCGACCCGCTCTTCGTTCCACGCGTCGACGCCCTCCGCCGGAAGCGGCAGCCAGCGGCCCGAGCGGCGGTGCTCCTCGAGCGCCCGGACCGCCTCGTCGAACCACGCGGTGACGTGGCCGACGTGGTCGGCGATCGTCCAGCCGGGCGTCACCTCGCCGTCGGTCCAGGCTCGAGCCGGCAGCGTCGCGACCAGCTCATCGAAGAGGCCGAACACGATCGCCTCGTCGGTCCAGAAGCGCACGATTCCGCCATCGGGATCCGCCGCCGACGGCTGCGGATGGCTGCCGAACGGATCGTTCTGGACCTGGCGCGCCCGAAGCTGGTCGGACCAGGGCTCGAGGACACGCAGATGGTCGATCGCGTGGCCGTGAAGAACGTTGTAGACCCAGCCCCACGCGGCGTCGCTGCGGATCGTCGGGAGCGGCAGCCTCCGGGCGAGGTCCACGAGGCGCCCCCGCGCCTCCCGGAGGCGGCCCCGCACCTTCCCGGGCGAAAGGGCCAGGTAGACCGCCCGTCGCCGCTCGTTGAACGTGTCGAAGTCTCCGCCGTCGTAGTCCTCGTCGGTCGGCCAGCGGCCGCTCGCGACCGCGATCCCCACGTAGTCGATCGCGAGCTCCTGCCAGTCCATGATGTGAGCCACGTGCTCGAGGAGCGACCAGTCCGGCCCGCCGGCGTCGGACGAGGCGGCGCCCGGGAGACGCCAGGCCGCGTCGTCGAGGCCGGCCCAGGAAGCCGTCAGCCGATCCCAGAGGGCCGCCTCGTCGGCCCAGAAGTCGCGCTCGGCGGCGCGCAGATCGATCGCGACGATCTCGGCCAGGGGCGCCCGCCGCAGGTCGATCTGCGTCCCCGGTCCCGGCAGGGTGATCGAGCCGCTCCGAGGGGCAGTCATCGGGTGGCGAGCCGCTCCTCGCCGGAGGCCCGCCCGGGGCCGTTCGTCCCGGCGCGATCGCCCGCCCCGCGGCGGCGACCGTCGTCCACGCTCGCCTCGAGCTGGTCGCCGAGCTCGACGGTTCGCCGGTAGGCGGCCCAGACCGCCTCCGACAGGACGGTCCGGAGCCGGCCCGACTCGAGCTCGTGGAGGGCGGCGGCGCTCGTCCCGCCCGGCGACGTGACCATGTTCCGGAGCTCGGCCGGATGCATGCCCGACCGCTTGGCGAAGAGCGTGCTGCCTTCGAGCGTCTCGATCACAAGGTCGTGGGCGACGTGGCGCGGAAAACCCAGGTGCACGGCCGCATCGATCAGCGCCTCCATGACGAGGAAGACGTAGGTCGGCCCGGTCCCCGACACCGCGGTCGCCATGGCCACGAACTTCTCGTCGTCGACCTCGAGCTGGGCCCCGAGAGCGGCGAGGAGGGCACCTGCCTGCTCGCGCTGCGCGGGCGTCGTCTCCGGCGTCGCGTACCAGACCGTCATGCCTTTGCCGAGGCGGGCGGGCGTGTTCGGCATCGCCCGGATCACCTGGTCGTGGCCGAGTGTCCCGGTGAGGGCGGCCGTCGTCGCCCCGGCGATCACCGACAGGACGAGCTGGCCGCGCCGGAGGTGCGGCCCGATCTCGCGACCGACCCGACCGAGCATCTGGGGCTTGATCGCGAACAGGACCACGTCGGCGCCCTCGAGCGCGGCGACATTGTCGGCGACGACGCGGATCCCGTACTCGCGCTCGAGGTGCTCCCGGCGTTCGGCCCGGGGGTGGCTGGCGACGACCTGGCCGGGTTCGACGAGCGCGCCGCGGAGCAGCCCGGCGATCATCGCCTCAGCCATGACGCCGGAGCCGACCGTCGCGATCGTCCGATTGGCGAGCGGGGACATGGCCTGGAGTATCGCACGTGGCGCGGTCCGGACCGGGCCCCGGTCTCGCCGCCCGGGAGGGGCCGCCGCCGATCGCCGTTCGGCCGTTCGGCCGTTGGGCCCCAGACGACCTCGTTCACCAACCCGAGGAGTGATACACGCGGGCGCGGGCTCGTCCGAGCGCCGGCCGCCGGAGCTCACGCACGACGGGCGCTCCCCCGGGCGCTGCGGGCCTGCTGTACGCCGCCTCGGCTGCGTGTACCACCACCCCGGTTGGTAACCGAGGGAAACACAGGCCACGCTCGGCCGCCCGGACCTCCGGCCTGCCCATCCGCCGACCGACGCCCGCCGGCGCCGACGCGCGTTCGGCTGCGCCGAGTACAACGTCCGTGGGAATCGCGTCTAGGCGCGGCCCTCCACGAGCACGAAGAAGCGGCCGGTCGTCGTCGCCCGAGCCGAAGCGAAACCTGCCGCGAGCAGCGCCGCCTCGATCTCGTCCGGCGTCCGGTGGACCTTGACGATCGTGAACTCCCGTCCGTCGGCCAGCCTCCGCACCGACAGGTCGCCCGCTGGAGGCGGGTTGTCGACCGCGCCCGACTGGGGGTCCGGGAGCGAGTCGATCGCACCAAAGATGCCACCCGGCACGAGCCAGCGCCGAGCCAGCTCGAGGAACTCGCCTGTTCGCTCCCGCGGCACGTGGCTCAGCCAGAAGTTGCAGACGAGCGCATCCACTCGGCGATCCGGCTCAGCCCAGGCGTCGCGGACGTGGAGGTGGGCGAGGAGACGGTGGGCGAGGAGACGGTCGCGCGCCCGGTCGAGGGGCGCCTGCGCGGCGTCGTAGAGCCACAGCTCGCCCTTCGAGGCGAGAAGCGGCGACCACCAGCCGGTGCCGGCCGCCAGCTCGACGATCTGGCCGGCGATCGGGAGGCCGTCGAGCCATGCCCCCGCCCGATCGAGCTCGGCGTGCCATGCGGCGTCGTGGATCGGGCCGCGCGCGTAGCGACCGCGGCGCAGGTACCAGTCGTCGTATTCCTCGGCGCGGGCCTCGTAGTAGGCGACCATCGCGGCCGAGCGATCGCCATCGGTGCCGTGATCGTGCGCGGCCTCCTCGCCCGACCCGACCGGCTGTCCGGGCGCGGTCTCCACCGATCCGGGCGCGGCCTCTGTCGATCCGGACGCCGCCTCCGCCGATCCGAGCGGGACACCCGTCCTCGCGGCCGCCCGGGCCTCGAGCGCCGAGCGCAGCCGGAACCGAAGGAACTCGTTCTCGCCCGCTCGGCCGAGGCAGTCGGGGCAGAGACGCGCCCACCCCTCGAGGTCGTCGGCCGCGCGGACCGTCCAGGCCCGACCGCACCACAGGCAGGCGAAGCTCGGCCGCGGCCCGGTCACCGCGCCGGTCACGATCCGACCGGCGTCCAGCCGCCGGGCGGCGACGTCTCGACGAAACCCTCGGGATCGAAGATCTCGGCCAGCATCTCGATCCCGTCGATGACGCGCGGCCCGGGCCTCGAGAAGTAGGCCG
>DASTEU010000467.1:0-3961 GCA_035709325.1 Candidatus Limnocylindrales bacterium
TTGGGCGTGCCGATTGAGCCCCGAACGGGGGAACAGGGGCATTCCCTACCTTGCGGCTAGGGATTTCAGTCGCATCGAAGCTCCGAGTCCCGCGCACGTGGCCACATGCTCATGCACGGAACGTTGGGCGTAGATCCGGTCCCGATTCGGACCCCGGCGGCCTGGTGCCGTGCGTGGAGACGAACGCCCGACGGCGGATTCGGGCCCGCAACCGATCCCTGCGTTCTCGGGATGAGCATGTGGCCAGTTGGCGGCCGATGTGGCCGGGAGCGGGCCTCGCCCCTCACGTGTGCCGGATCTGCTCCAGGATCGCCGGGTCCTTGATCTCGCGGTCGCGGGCGAGCAGGAGGACCTTCGCGAGGACCTCGGCCGTCTTCGGGTCGTCGTCCGCGAACGGCAGGAAGAGCCGGCCGCGGTGCTGCGAGTGGATCGGCACGATGAACAGCGCGCCCCCGGGCCGGCGGTGGACGACGGCACTGCCGAGGTGGACCGAATACTCCGCGAGCGAACCCTCGATCAGCGCCCGCGGCGGCTCGACCGTCACGTTCGGCATCTCGAGCAGCCGACACGTTTCGGCGACGAGCATCGCCCGCATCTCGACCGTCGAGGCGCTCGCCTCCGGGTCGACGCCGCCGGCATGGGCGACGCTGACGACGAGGTCGAGGTCGCGCATGACCTCGCTGAAGACCCGGCGCGGTACCTCGCCGATCGGCACCGGTTCGCGGGCACCCGTGGACCGCGTGAAACGGACGGCCTCGAGCGTCAGGCCCTCGACCTCGGCCGGGCTGGAGAACGGTTCCTGGAACCACAGCTCGGCCGAGAGGCGCAGGTCGTGGAACGTCCGCCGGACGCCCTCCTCCGGCTTCGCGACCCAGCCCCGGCCGCCGAGCAGCGCGATCGCCTGGCGCGGACCGACCTGGTGGCCGGCATACCGGCGGGAGAACGTGCCGTCGGCCAGCTCCTGCGCGGTCGGCGGGTACAGCTCGCGGAAGACCTGCTTGAACGGCTGGACGATCTCCCGTCGGAAGGCGTCGCGCTGCCACTCGTGCCACGCGTCCGCGCCGGCCTCGAGCAGGTCCACGGGATGGGCGATCCGAACCGCCTCTGACGCCCCGACCGCGTGCTCGCCCCCGGAGGCGTCGGTGAGCGCAAGGCCGCCCGCGATCGGGTAGCCGGCGATCCCCTCGCCGAGCAGGACGAGCCGTCGCAGTTGCGGGGCGAGGAGCGGGTGCTCGGTCAGCGCCGCGAGCTCGGAGCCGCTGAACGTGTCGCCCCGGATCATCGCCTCCTCGAGCGAGCGCCGCATCCGCGACGCCTGCCGGCGCAGGTCGGTCGAGCGCGAGCGGAGGGCCGACACGTCCTTCGATTTCTTCGCCTCTGCCGGGACCGCCTTGAGGATCTCGGCGCCGCGGCGGACGACGAGGTCGGGTTCGCCCCGATCGTCGATCGCGAGCGACACCTCGACGTCGCCGACCGAGACGACGAGCGGTCCGTCGGCGAGATCCGCCACGCCGCGGGCCTCCATCGCCCAGCCAAGCCGGATCGGGTCGGCGTAGCCGGCGGTCCGGGCGAGGTTCGCGAGGCCGATTTCGGCCGCCCGCTTCTCGCTCGCCTGGCGCGACGAGCCGAACTGGCGGCTCGTCCGGATGAAGTCCTGGAGCGCGCGGTAGCGGGCCAGCACGGTCCCGTCGCGCGCCGGGTCGCCGTCCGGCGGCAGCGGCACGAGCCCGAGCGCCCGGGCGCTGTCCTGGTGGCGCTTCTCGGTGATCCGCTCGAGGAGTGCGGCCTCGGTCGCCGTGCCCCGCATCGCGTCGGCGAAGAGCTGGGCCCGCTTGTGGCCGCCGCCGGTCGAGGCGTACTTCGCGGCCGCGTCGAGGACCTTCCAGCGGGCCGGCCCGAGTTGCTCGTGGACCGCGGCGAACCAGCCGACGTCGACCGCGCCCTCGACCAGGTCGGCCGAGTCGAGTGGCGTCTGCTCGGCGATCGCCGACATCCACGCGTCACGGACCTCGCTCCCGACGACCCACGACGGGTCCTTCGTATGGGCGTGCATCCACCAGATCGCCGACGCGAGCCCGGGCCAGCCGACGGCGGCCTCGACGTGGTCGGCCCACTGCGGCGCGAAGCAGCCGAGCTCGACGAGGCGTCGCTCGGGAAGCTTTGCCGCCCTCGTCTGTGCCGCGAATGCGTCCGGTGTGTCCGCCGCGCCGGGGAACGTCGCCCGGATCAGCCGACTGAAGACGACGTGGCGCGACTCGCCGTCGTAGCTCCAGCCCCGAACGAACGGCTCCGAGCCGAGTGCCCGGACGAGCCGGACGAGGACGTCCAGCCCGCCCGCGTACGTCAGCGCCAGCGCGGCGCCCGATGCCTCGGTCGGCGCTTCGCCGCGGCGCAACTCGAGCTCGACGATGCGCCGCCGGACCCGCTCGACGATCGCGGCCAGCCGCTCGTCGCCGGCCGCGGCCGGCGGCAGGGTCCGGGCGCCGATCAGGGCCAGCGCGCGGAACGAGCCGTAATACGTCCCCGCGGTCGAACCCGGTCCGACGAGCGCGTCGACGAAATCGTCCGGGGTGGCCGCACCCGTCCGGAACGCGGCAATGACCTCCTCGAGCACCGGCGCCCGCCGGCCTGGCCTCGTCACGGCGCTCAGCACGACCTTGCCCTTGCGGAAGGAGTCGACGAGTCCACCGATCAGGCCGCGTTCCTCGTTGCGCGGCGCCCCGGCACCCCGCCCCGCGACGGCGGCGGCGGCCGGCCCCAGGTCCGCCCGGCCTCCCTCGTCCACCCAGCGTTCGAGGTTCCACAGGCGGGCGTGGTCGGCCGGCGACCAGACGTCCGGTCGAATGCGCCGCATGACCTGCGCCGTCCGGAGCGTCACGAGCCACGGCGAGCCGTCGTCGCGCCAGCCCGGCTTGAAGTTCCGCCAGTCGTTGTTGCCGTCGGCCGGCGTGCCGGCCGGGATCGACATGACGAGATCCTCTGCGGCGTCGAGGAGGAACGTCGCGTCGCCGCCCGTCGGGTAGAACGTCGCGAGCCATGTCAGGACCGACGCGGCGACATGCGGGTAGCGCAGCGGGATCGGCTCCCGGCCCCCGCCGAGGATCCCGTCGACCGCGGCTCGCCAGGGGTCCATCGGGCCCGGGCGGTCCGCCGGCGGATCGGCGACCGGGACGTAATGCGCTCGGAGGAGCTCGAGGCCGTCGGGATCGCGGAGCTCCGGTCCGCGGGCCTCGGCCCAGGCGACCCACAGGTCGTGGAGCGGCAGGCGGGCGCGGCCACGCTCGATGTCCGCCGCGACGACGGCCGCGTCGCGGGGCACCGGCGGCGTCTGGGCGAACCAGTGCCGCGGGGCGCCTGGCGGGACGGGGAACTCGCGGACGAGCTCACCGAGGGGCTTCTGCTCGGTGCCGTTCCACGTCTCCACCTCGACGAGCTCGTCGCGGTGCTCGTGGACGAGGGCGTCGAGCTCTTGCAGGAGCCGGAACGCGGCGTCGCTCGTGTAGGCGACGCCGTGGAAACGGAGGCGCCCGGGAACGGTCCGGCCCTTCGGGTCGAGGAGGCCGAAGCCGTCGACGATGGTCGGGACGGCGGGCAGGGTCGGGTCGGTCGCGACGGCACTCTCGGCGGCGCCGACCTGGCCAGCGCCTTCGGCCTCGCCTCGCCCCTCATCCGCCCCGGCCGCGATCGCAGCCTCGCCGAGGATCGCCGCGAGCTGGGTGGCCTCCGTCTCCGACGACGGCGCCCGCCCGGCTGCCGATCGGTAGGCCGACGCCCGCTCGCGGGCAGCCCCGACGGACTTGCCGCCCTCGACGAGCCGCCGCAGGATCTCCAGCCCGCCGAGCCGCTGCTGCCCGTCGCGCGACGCGAGCAGCCGGTCGGCGCTCTCGAGCGACTTGGCGGGCCCGCGGGCCATGAGCATCGCGACCGTCGCCCGGCGCAGGTCGCCGGCCTTGCGCCGCAG